>NZ_JBAMMY010000068.1:0-30788 GCF_051233685.1 Desulfobacterium sp. N47 | reverse complement strand
TGGATTTTAAATTATCGGAAGAACTTCAAATGCTTAAGGATACGGTGCGTGATTTTGCAGATGAAAAAATAGCTCCTTTTGCTGATGAGTGGGATATGAATCATTATTTCCCATATAATGAAGTTGTAAAGCCAATGGGTGAACTTGGCTTTTTTGGTACGGTTATACCGGAAGAATACGGCGGGTCGGAAATGGGCTGGCTGGCTGCAATGATTGTAACTGAAGAGATTGCACGGGCATCAAGCTCGCTTCGGGTTCAGGTCAACATGCAGACTCTCGGATGTGCTTACACCATATTTAAATATGGAAATGAAGAAGTCAAAAAGAAATATATCTCCAAACTTGTCAACGCCGAATATATAGGCGGATTTGCAATTACTGAGCCGGATGCCGGATCGGATGTAATGGCTATCAAATCCATAGCGGAAGACAAGGGCGATCATTGGCTGTTAAACGGCTCCAAAACATGGATATCTAATGCCAATGTTGCCGATGCTGTAATCTATTATGCCTATACCGATAAAGCTGCCGGGGCTAAGGGCCTTTCGGCATTTGTGGTTGAATTGAAGAATTTCAATGGTATCCGTACAACAGATTTGGATAAGATGGGCTCAAGATCTTCACCAACCGGAGAAATTTATCTTACAGACACAAAAGTACCCAAAGAAAATATAATTGGAAAACCCGGCGACGGTACAAAGATTGTCTTCGGATCACTCAATCAGACACGTCTTTCTGCAGCAGCAGGTGGTGTCGGTCTGGCTCAGGCCTGCCTGGATGTTGTAACAAAATATGCTATGGAGAGAAAACAGTTCGGACAGGAAATCGGCAAATTCCAGATGAATCAGGACATGGTAGGTCAGATGAATGCCGAGATAGAGGCTGCCCGCTTTCTGGTTTACAGAGCGGCCTGCACAAAAGATGAAGGCAATTTGAATAATGGGCTTGAGGTGGCTCAGGCCAAATATTTTGCCGGTGAAACTGCAAGCAAATGTGCAAACTATGCTATGCGGATATTGGGTGCTTACGGTTATTCAACCGAATATCCTGTTGCACGCTATTACAGAGATGCTCCGACATATACAATGGTCGAAGGGTCGGCGAATATCTGCAAGTGGATAATAGCTCAGGATCAGCTTGGAATAAGAAAGGCAAACAGATAGTATTTTAAAAGGGGAATTTGATCTTGGAAGACGATGTTTTTGAAAAAACGAAAAAAACCGCTGCTCTTTATTTTAAAGATGTAGAAGGAGAAAGACCTTATGAGCTCTGGAAGTCTTTTGATAAAAAGCTTGCAAATGATCTTTCTCTTTTTATTACAGGACGGATGTATGCAAGAGAAAAAATTTCCCATACCACAAGACAGCTTGTCACAGTTGCAGCCCTTACCGTTTTATCGCACCTCGATGAATTAAAACTTCATATACAGGCTGCGCTGAATGTCGGATGTGCTCCGGAAGAAATTGCAGAAGTAATATTTCAGACCAGTACTTTACGGAGGCGTTCCGGCAATGAATTCGGCTTTGAAAGTCTTAAGAGCTGTATTGGAAGAAAAAGGAATGTGGCCTGTTTTGTGAACGGTTTTAAATATAATGATATATTTGTAAAAAGTCCCCAAACCGTCATGCCGGAATTTCTCCGGCATCCAGAAGCAACTGAAACTTCTGGGTTTCAGCTTTTGCCGGAATGACGAAAATTGAATAAATGAAGTTTTTAACGGGAGTTAGAACATGAGACCTTATTTTGAAAAAATGCCCGATTTAGGCAAAGAACTTACAGAGGGGCATAAAAAAAGCAGCAAGGAAAATGCTGTACAGATAAAGGAAGTTGAAAAACAGATCAGGGATGAGGTTGAAAAGGTAAAAAATTCAGGCCTTCCCGCAGAAAAAATTAACGAAAGAGGCGAGATGACCGTCTGGCAAAGGCTTGCATATCTTGTTGATCCTGGAACATGGTGTCCTCTTCATACCATATACAATCCCATGAATATTCCTGAGGGAACAACCAACGTTATTGATGGTCTTGGAAAAATATCAGGCAAATGGGCGGTGATAATCGGATTTGACAACAAAGTGTTGGCAGGTGCATGGCTGCCCGGACAGTCTGAAAACATATTGCGTGTAACCGACCTGGCTAAAAGGCTTAATATTCCCCTTGTCTGGCTTGTAAACTGCAGCGGCGTTCAATTGCCCGAACAGGAAAAATTTTATGCAGGCCGCCGCGGTTCGGGAACACCATTTTACAGACATGCCGAGCTTGAAATAATGGGAATACCTGTTTTAGCCGGCATATACGGCACTAACCCGGCAGGAGGGGGTTATCAGGGAATAAGTCCGACAATTTTATTCGCTCATAAAAATTGCAATATTGCGGTCGGAGGAGGAGGAATATTAAGCGGAATGTCGCCCAAAGGCCATTTTGACTTGGAAGGCGCTGAAGCGCTGATAGCGTCCGCTAAACAATTCAAGGAGAAACCGCCAGGATCTGTTGATATCCATTATAATGAAACCGGTTTTTTCCGATATGTTTATGAAGAAGAAACAGGAGTGCTGGACGGCCTTAAAGATTATATGAGAGATATGCCTTCCTACAATCCAAAATTTTTCAGGGTGGCAGAACCTAAATCTCCCAAATATTCTACTGATGATCTTTACTATTTACTTCCTTTCAATCAGAAGAGAACATATGATTTTAGGGATATTTTGTCCCGTCTTGTTGATGGAAGCGAGCATATGGAGTATCGTCCTGAATATGGCCCGGAAGTATATACGGGCGTTTGCAAGATTGATGGTTTTCCTGTCGGCTGCATAGGTAACAACCAGGGTTTCTTGAGGGAGCATTATCCTGAATATGCTCCTTATCCGGGTATAGGCGGAAAGCTTTACAGGCAGGGCCTTATCAAGATGAACGAATTTGTTACATTGTGTGGCCGTGACAGAGTTCCTATCATATGGTTCCAGGATACAACAGGAATTGATGTGGGCGATCTTGCAGAAAAAGCAGAGCTGCTCGGCCTTGGCCAGTCTCTTATTTATTCCATACAACAAACGGATGTTCCGCAGATTCTTGTTGTCTTGAGAAAAGGTTCAGCTGCAGCTCACTATCTTATGGGTGGTCCGACTGCAAACGATCATAATGCCTTTACGCTTGGCACTGCTACAAGCGAGATTTATGTTATGCACGGAGAGACAGCTGCAGCAGCTACATATTCGCGAAGACTGGTAAAGGATAAAGCTTCCGGAAAACCTCTTGAGCCGATTATAGATAAAATGAATGAGCTGGCACAGAAATATTATGATTATTCAAGACCTGCATTCTGTGCAAAAACCGGCCTTCTTGATGAAATTGTTCAGTTAAATGAATTAAGAAAGTATCTTATGGCTTTTGCAGGATCGTGTTACCAGAATCCAAAGTCAATATGCCCGCAAAACCATATGATTCTGCCAAGAACCATAAAAGGGTAATATAAAAACATGTGCGGCCTTTAACGCAAAGGCCGCACATTTAATCAAACATCAAATCGTTTCCCATTAAAGGTCGATTCAGATCTCGATTTTCTATCAGTCAAAACGTAACAGTACCCCAAGTTTTTTTAATATTTCTGAAATCATAGTATCAGGAATTTTATCATAGAATTCTGTATTACTTATTTTCCAGTCGAGGCTTTTAATCTGATCGGATAAGGCAGCACCTGTTATTTTTAGACCTGGAGGAATATTGACTTCAAAAGGATAACCTTTTATTTGATTGGTTACCGGGCAAAATAAGGCAAGGCCGACTTTACTATTATAGGAAACCGGCGACAGGACTATAGCAGGACGTCTTCCCGCCTGCTCATGGCCTGCTTGGGGATTCATGTCTATCCAAACGGCATCTCCTCTATCCGGGACATAATTGCTCATAATTACCATATTTCTTTCCCCGCCGGAGCTCCGGTATCAAACTCGCTGTGAAGGTTATTTTCCGAGATACCCTCTAAAAGGTCATCAAGCGAATATTCTTTTTTCCCAATTATAGTAATAATAATTTTATTTTTGTCGAGCGTTAAATCAACCGTTTCATTTTGCATTAGATTTGCATCAATTGCGAATGATTTAGGAATTCGTAATGCAAGGCTATTGCCCCATTTTTGAATTTTAGTTTGCATATCATACCTTCATTTAAAAAATCATGCCTTATAATATGTTTCTACAATGGATATACATTTGACGAGATAAAAAAGCAATATCTTCTTTTTAATGACCCACGAAAGAGAAAAGTTTCATGATTAAAAGTTTCCGTGATAATTGGCTGCAAGATTTTTTCGCAGATGATATCCAGTCTGAAAAGATACCTGCTGTCACTCGTTCACGATTATTTAGAAAGTTACAGTTACATAATGATGTTACAAATGATGTTATCGCTCACCACGGTGTCCTGGACGAAGGTGTACTGTTCATCCGGAAGCCGTTTTCGATTAAGGATTTGGCGTCGAAGTTGCGCGATGCGTTGGATGGGGAAGCTGGCGTTCCATGCTGGTTCGTTACAGCACCATGTGTTTAATATTTGGAATCGGCGTAATCTACCCAACCGCCTGCTTCAACCAGCGCCTTGTCGAATCCTGAAATTTTAAATTCAAATGATTCTTCAACATCACCGGCCTTTAAGATAAAAGAACCTTCGTTAAAAACCGTTTCAAGATCAGTATCGTGATTTGAGAAAACCGAAAATATATGATCAATGGTTTCAGCCGGAAGCTCTACTGCCATCATTCCGCAATTAAACATGTTTCTTTTATAAATTCTGGCAAAACCGGGTGCTATGACAAGATTGATATCGTTTACTTCAAACGCCCATGGAGCATGTTCTCTGGATGATCCGCAACCGAAATTTTCTCTTGTTATTATTACTGCTTTGCCTTTAATATCTTTCTTATTGTCAAAGCCCTCTAAGTTTATATCCTCAAGAAGATACGGCTTTAAGGCTTCTTTGGTGTTTTCGGTAAGATATCTTGCCGGAATAATTTCATCGGTGTTGATATCCGATCTGTTGAGAAAAAGTACTTTTCCTGAAAAATTTTTCATAGCTTTTATTCGCTCTTTATTGTCCTATTAAAGGTTTATAAGAAAACCTCTCGCCGAATCCTCAGCCAATCGGCTTTAGCTGATGGCAACTTACTTACCCTTATATAATTTTGAATTTGTAATATGTCCTGCAATAGCTGTTGCCGCAGCAGTAGCCGGGCTCATCAGATGAACCATACCGCCTTTTCCCATGCGCCCGCTGAAATTTCTGTTTGTAGTGGAAGCACAGGTTTCTCCTTCTGCAATAATTCCGTTGCTCATGCCAAGGCAGGCTCCGCAAGTCGGATTTGTAACGCAAAATCCGGCTTCAAGAAAATCGGCAATTATTCCTTCATCCAATGCCTGTTTATATATATCTGTAGTTGCAGGAGAAACAATGCCACGCAAAGAATCGCTGATTTTATTTCCTTTTAAAATCTTTGCTGCAACCCTTAAGTCTTCAATTCTTCCGTTTGTGCATGAACCTATATAGACCTGATCTATTTTTGTGCCTTCCATCTCCTTTACAGGCTTTACTTTATCCGGTTTGTACCCGAATGTAACCACAGGCTCAAGATTTGTAATATCATGATCGATTATCTTTTCATAGGAAGCATCGGGATCGGAGCAGTACTTACTAAAAGCATTATGTGCAGCGTCTTTTGTTTTATATTCGTTTTTTATAAAATCCCATAAATATTCTACCGTAGTCATATCAGGAGCACATATTCCGCATGTTGCACCGGCTTCTATTGCCATATTGCAAAGAGTCATTCTTGCATCCATGCCCATATCCTCAACAACAGGGCCTGAAAATTCCAAAACTTTATTTGTTGCTCCGCTAACACCAATAAGACCGATTACCGAAAGAATTATATCTTTTGCAAAAACCCCATCCGGCATTTTACCGCAAATATTGATCTTTATTGTTTCGGGATAACCAAGGGCGCATACTCCTTTTAAAATACCTACCTCAAGATCTGTTGTTCCCACACCTGCGCCGAAAGCGCCGAAAGCACCGTAAGTACAGGTATGAGAATCTCCCATGATTATGGTATAACCCGGTCTTACAAAGCCTTTTTCGGGAAAGATTGCATGGCAGACTCCGTTTCGGCCGATATCAAAAAAATCGTTTATCTTGTGACGCCTTGCCCATTCTCTTAAAATTTTTCCCTGTAAAGCAGTTTTGGAATCCTTTGCCGGAGTAACATGATCGATAACAGCCTTTATTCTGGATGTATCAAAAACGCGGTCTTTGCTCCGGCTGACAAGATCATTGATAGCAATAGGCGTTGTAATTTCATGGCAGAAAACGGCATCAAGCCTTATTACATAAATATCTTCAAAAGGATTATCGATAATATGTGAATCAAAAATTTTCTGAGCTATAGTCTTTCCCATTTGTTCTCCGAATTATTAAAATTAGGATTAAAAGAAAAAAGCTCATGAGTTGTTAAGTTCGTAGGCTGATAAGGTAAGTATAATTTAATTTTTATAGTATGTTTAATTCTGCGTTTACCTTACTAACTCAGCAGCTTATGAATTTATGAGCTATAATCTCCTTAAACCATTTGAAATAGAAACAAGAATATATAATCACAATTTATGCTTAAAATCAATTAATGATGGATTTATCCCACCAATATCAATCCGTATCTGTTTTCAAAACCGAAAGAAAAGCGGATTGTGGAATCATAACTTTTCCTACCATCTTCATCCGTTTTTTACCCTTTTTCTGCTTTTCCAGAAGCTTTCTTTTCCGTGTGATGTCACCTCCGTAACATTTTGCCGTTACATCTTTTCTGAAAGCTGAAACTGTGGATCTTGCGATTATTTTGGCGCCTATCGCACCCTGTATGGCAATTTTAAACATTTGTCTTGGTATTTCTTCTTTCAGTTTTTCACAGGCAACTCTTGCCCGTTCCACGGCTCTATCCTTGTGAACAAGTTGTGAGAGAGCATCAACACGCTCACCGTTTATAAGTATATCCATCTTAACAAGATCGGTTTCCCTGAATTCGATTATTTCATAATCAAAAGAGCCATATCCCTGGGTTATGGATTTTAGTTTATCATGAAAGTCAAAAATCACTTCGGCAAGCGGAAGTTCAAATATCATCTCAAGCCTGTCACTTGTCAGATACTGATAGTTTTTATTGATTCCGCGCCTGTCCAGGCACAGCTTCATAACGGCTCCCATGTAACGGTTTGGTACTATAACGGATGCACGGATATAAGGTTCGAGCGTGGTATCAATTTCTGTGGGGTCGGGATAGAGTGCAGGATTATCAATTATCATTTCAGTTCCGTCGCTCATTATAAGGGAGTATTGAACCGAAGGAGCGGTAAGAATAAGAGAAAGATCAAATTCACGTTCAAGCCGCTCCTGAACAACCTCAAGATGAAGAAGACCTAAAAAACCGCATCTGAAACCAAAACCCAAAGCAACTGATGTATCTTTTTCGAAAATAAGGGAAGCATCGTTAAGTTTGAGCTTTTCTATAGCGATGGCAAGCTCTTCGTATTCATCCGCTGCAACAGGATATATTGACGAAAAAACCACAGGTTTTGCATCCTTGTAACCAGGCATGGCCTTATCGGCGGGTCTGTTTTTTAATGTGATTGTATCGCCGCATTTTGTATCTACTACCGACTTTATACCAGCTATAACATATCCGACCTCTCCGGCAGAAAGTTCTTTTTTAGGTATCCGCTTTAACTGAAATATCCCAATCTCTTCTGACTTGTACGAAATTTTGTTAGACATGAAAGTGATAACATCCCCAACTCGTATCGTTCCTTCAAAAATTCTGAAATAGACGATAGTGCCTCTGAATGCATCATAATGGGAATCGAATATCAATGCCTTAAAAGGAGCTTCGGGATCTCCCGCCGGAGGGGGCAAAATTTTTACTATGCTTTCAAGAACATTTTCTATTCCTATTCCTTCCTTGGCTGACACCAGTATTGCCGTTTCCGGGTCAAGTCCGAGGTCTTCTTCTATTTGCGCCTTTACCCTTTCGATATCTGCGGAAGGAAGATCTATCTTGTTTATTACAGGAATAATAACAAGATTGTTGTCCATGGCAAGATAGAGGTTGGCTATGGTTTGCGCTTCGACTCCCTGGCTTGCATCTACAAGAAGAAGAGCTCCTTCGCAGGACGCAAGCGCCCTTGAAACTTCATATGAAAAATCCACGTGGCCCGGAGTATCAATAAGATTTAAGGTATATTTATTGCCGTCTTTTGCAACATATGGAAGGCACACTGTCTGGCTTTTTATGGTGATGCCCCTTTCCCGTTCGATATCCATATTGTCCAAAATCTGGTTATGGAAATCCCTGTCGGCAATAATACCGGTTTTCTGGATCAGGCGGTCCGAAAGAGTCGATTTGCCGTGATCTATGTGTGCAATTATGCTGAAATTTCTGATATTATTCATTATCCATACCCAGTTTTTATGATTGTTTTTAATCTTTAATTATTCTATATTGAATCTGCAAAATATGTAACATATAATATACAAAAAGGCCTGCTTTTTTACCAGATAATTTCAAATTGTGTCAAGACAGGTAATTTTAGGTTAAGATAGGAGTATTGATCAGCTTGCATAATAATAAACAAAAGCATAGGACAACGCAGCAGCGAAAAGTAATTTTAGAAGAGCTGAAAAAAGTTAAAACCCATCCGGCAGCAGACGAAATTTTCAGGATGGTAAGAAAACGCCTTCCCCGAATAAGCCTAGGAACTGTGTACAGAAACCTTGAAGTTTTGACTGAATTAAAAGAAATTCAAGAGATAGAACTTACCGGAAACCTCAAGCGCTTCGACGGTAATCCTGAAAATCATTACCATTTGAGATGTATGATATGCGGGCGTATAGATGATGCACCTTTTGAGCTTGAAAAAGATCTTGAAAAAAAGATGCGTCCGTTTACAGAATATACTATTATATCCCATAAGCTTGAGTTTATAGGTATTTGCCCTAAATGCTCATCAGAACTTCCATAATAGTTCATGAAAGCCATTTGTAAAATCGGTCTGCTTGTTACTTGTGATTCTTGAGTATCAGCCAGGCATCAGATGTAAGGTATGGGTTGTAATTTATTCTTTGAGCCAGTTTCAAAGCGTTCCAGCTGATCTCTGTGTTGGGCTCAAATTTTAATCCTCGAAATACTAAATGTATTCCTGTGGTTAAAATTTTCGCCCGCCTTGACCTTGACCAAACTGAAATGTTTTGAAAGTGGCTCCTTTGATTTACTTTTCACTTCTAACTGATCACAATTCGCAAAGAACTTTATATCTTGCAGCTAAATAAGGATAATGTCTCATGGCGGAATTCAAGCTTGCTATACCTGTTTCAGGAATGACCTGCGCAAATTGCGCTGCAAATATCGAAAGAGGTTTAAAAAAATTAAACGGTGTAATAGATGCCTCTGTTAATTTTGCCTCCGAACAGGCTTATGTTACATATGATACCGGTAAAATTTTGCTGAAAGACATTACGGAAAAGATTAACAGCTTAGGGTACAAAGCTGTTACAAGTAAAGCTGAACTTCCGATAACCGGTATGTCATGCGTCAACTGTGCTATAAATATCGAAAGAGTTCTTAATAAAAATGTTTCCGGCTTGGTTAATGTTTACGTAAACTTTGCTGCCGAACGTGTTCATGTCGAATACCTGCCTGGGGTCACTTCCATAGAAGATATTATATCTGCTATAAGAAAAGCCGGTTACGATGCAATATCCACAGATCAGCTGTCTGATGAATCGGATAGAAATGATTATGAACAAAAAGCCCGGGATGCTGAAATTAAAAATCAAACCAAAAAATTTGTTACCGGGCTGCTTTTTACCATTCCGCTTTTTCTTTTAAGCATGGCAAGAGATTTTGGGCTGACAGGAGCATGGAGTCAAACAGCATGGGTAAACTGGCTGTTTTTTTTCCTTGCCAGTCCTGTTCAGTTTTATACAGGCTGGGACTATTATGTTGGCGGTTACAAAAGTCTCAGAAATAAAAGTGCAAATATGGATGTTCTTGTTGCCATGGGATCATCGGTTGCATATTTTTATTCAATTGCAACACTGCTTTCTATCATCCCAGGCAAACATGTTTATTTTGAGACATCAGCAGTAATTATCACTCTGATAAAACTTGGCAAAATGCTGGAATCCCGCACGAAGGGGAAAACAGGCGCAGCAATACGAAGACTTATGGAGCTGTCGCCAAAAACAGCAACAATACTTGAAGACGGCATCGAAAAGACAATTCCCCTGGCAAATGTAAAAGCAGGAAACACTCTTATTGTCAGGCCGGGAGAAAGAATTCCTGTTGACGGGATTGTAACCGAAGGTGAATCGGCTGTTGATGAATCCATGTTGAGCGGCGAACCAATACCTGTTGACAAAACCATTAATGACGCTGTCACAGGCGGAACAATCAATACAGAAGGCTTATTGAAGATAAAAGCAACCCGTGTAGGCAAAGAGACTGTTCTTGCCCAGATAATAAGTCTTGTCCAGCAGGCACAGGGAAGCAAAGCGCCGGTTCAGGCTGTTGCAGACCGTGTTTCATCCATATTTGTGCCTTTAGTCCTTATCGCGGCACTTTCAACTTTTATAATATGGTGGTCGATGGATGGTAGCTTTGTGTACGCCATGATCAGATTTGTTGCAGTACTTGTTATCGCCTGCCCGTGTGCTTTGGGGCTTGCAACTCCCACAGCCATAATGGCCGGAACCGGCAAGGGAGCTGAAAACGGAATCCTTTTTAAAAACAGCGAAGCACTCGAAACAGCATCAAAGCTTGATATAATCATTTTAGATAAAACAGGAACCCTTACAACCGGAAAACCTGCCCTTATAGATATAGTGCCTTTTGAACCGGCATGCAAAAGTAATAATGAACTTTTGCAAATTGCAGCTTCTGTTGAAAAGGGCTCAGAACACCCCATCGGAAAGGCAATTGTTAATGAAGCTGAAAAAAGAAACATTGTAATGTCTCAGCTTCAAAGATTCAAGTCTACCGGAGGAGTCGGCGTTGAAGCATATGTGAATGACAAGTTAATTATGATAGGAAAACCGGATTGGTTTAAATCATCAGGATTAAATACAATAAATATCGAAAACCAAATCAGCCTGCTTCAGTCGGAAGGAAAAACCGTAATGGTGGTTGCATCGAAAAATGAGATTTTAGGACTGATATCTGTGGCAGACAAGGTAAAAGCGGAATCGGCACAAGCAGTAAGAAAGCTTTTTGATCTTGGCTTAGAAGTTGTTATGCTAACCGGAGATAACAAAATGACTGCACAGGCTATAGCATCGGATGCAGGTATAAGCAAATTTTTTGCGGAAGTAAAACCCGGTGGAAAATCCCTGAAAGTAAAAGAACTTCAAAAAAATAATAAAAGGGTGGCAATGGTCGGAGACGGGATAAATGACGCACCTGCTCTTGCACAGGCAGATGTGGGGATTGCAATAGGAACAGGAACAGATATTGCCATTGAAACAGCCGATATTATTCTTTCAGGCGGAAATCTGCTTGGTGTGCCAAAGGCAATTATGCTTGGCAAGGCAACAATGAATACCATAAAACAGAATTTATTCTGGGCATTTTTTTATAACATAATACTTATTCCCATTGCAGCAGGTGTTTTACACCCTTTTGCAGTTTTCCCGGATTTCTTAAGACAGCTTCATCCCATGCTTGCAGCAGGAGCAATGGCCTTAAGCAGTATATCGGTTGTCGGAAACAGCCTCCGTCTCCAGCGCACCAGAATTGACTGAATTTATAGTATTTCTCACATGAATAATCGCCACAAGTATGGGCAATCAGTTACGGGCGCCTTTATCCTTATATGTACTTTTTCCATCTTTCTTGGCATGAGAGATCAGTGGCTTCCGGCCCTTTTCTTTGAAGCTCGCAACGATTATTTCTGCTTTTTCGAAAGGAACAGTTATAAAAGAAAACTTATCCATTATCTGAATCTCACTGATATCTTTAGATTTAACTGAGGATTTGCTTCCAATAAGCTCAACAAGTTTTCTGGGACTGGTCTTATCTTGCTTACCAAGTGCTACAAAAAGCCTTGCCTTACCTTGTTTGTTAAGTTGTTGTTTAACCTTTGCGCCTATCTCTTCTATTTCACCATAGGCATCAGGATTGAGTTCTTCTTCAAAACAATAATTTAGTACGGCAGCTAATATTTCTTCAGGCTTATTATCCTCAAGCATTCTTACAGCCCAGCTAAGATAGGCAGTATCTATCTCTTCTTTAAGAATAGTAGTCAGATCATCATATATCTTTTTCTTTTTGGCCTTTATAATATCTTTGACTTTTGGTACTTTTGATTTTTTAATATCGGTCTTGGCGTTTCGCTGTATGAACATCAGCCCTTTATATTCACTGGGAGTGATAAACGTAATAGCAGTGCCCACATTCCCGGCCCTTCCTGTACGTCCTATTCGATGAACATAGGCTTCCGTATCATGAGGCAGCGAATAATTTATTACATGGGTAAGGTTATTAACATCAATTCCACGTGCTGCAACATCTGTTGCTACAAGAATATTGACTCTTTGTTTCTTGAATTTTTCCAGAGTTCTTTCTCTTTGCGCCTGCGATATATCCCCGTGAATGGCTTCCGCATCATATCCTCTGTCCATTAAATGAGTTGCAACAGAATCAACATCACTCTTTGTCCGGCAGAAAATCAAACCGTAAAAGCCATCTTTAATATCAATTATCCTGCATAGCGCCTCAAATTTATCATGGGCTTTTACCTCAAAGTATATCTGCTCTGTCAGATTGGTTGTAAGCTGTTCCTTCTTTACTTTAAGAAACTCATAACCTTTCATGTATTTGTGCGCAAGATCCTTTATTCTTTGCGGTATTGTCGCTGAAAACAGCAGTGTTCTTTTGTCCGGGTTCGTATGCTTCATTATTTCTTCTATATCTTCGATGAAACCCATGTTAAGCATTTCGTCCGCTTCATCGAGTATCAGGTGTTCAATTTTTTCAAGCTTCAGTGTTTTCCTGTTAAGATGATCGATCACCCTGCCCGGAGTTCCAACTACAATATGCACGCCTTTTTGCAGTCTTCGTAACTGCTGATCAATGGATTGGCCGCCATATATTGGTGCTATTACGATATCTTTGTTTCCTCTAAGCGAATTAATTTCTTCCGATACCTGAATAGCCAGCTCCCGTGTGGGAACCAGAATAAGCGCCTGAACCATTGAGGAACCTGTGCTGACCATTTCTACAAGAGGCAGTCCGAATGCCGCTGTTTTGCCCGTGCCTGTCTGTGCCTGAACGATGATATTGGTATCATCTCTTTGCATTACAGGAATAGTCATAACCTGAATTGCAGTTGGCTCTTCAAACCCTTTTTTATTAATTGCATCCAGCACTTTTGCCGAAAGCCCAAGATCCTTAAATGTTTTTTTGTCTGCCATTTTTTCTCTTTTCTTAAGTATTAAATATGATCAGTTTATTCAAGTAAACGCAGTAACTATACGCAATTATCCGCAAAAAAGATACTAAAATATTTCAAAGCATTATAACCATATGTATTCAACAGGAAAAGAAACGAAGCAGCCGGATCGGTTTTTATCACATTATCTTTGATTTGTTGTGCCTTACAGGCCAGAGATGAAATTCGGATGAGGATTTAAAGCCTACACCAACCGCTCCATCTCTTAAATAAAGTGCCCAGGCATATTGAGTATCATACATGCTTGTTGTTGAAGACCAATAAAATTCCTTAATATTAATAAACGGATTACCGGCAGGCAAAGCAGGCGAATGCCGGTTCATATCAGTTAAACTTTCCAGTTCGTAAATATCCGGAAGCCGCCAATCATTATACCCATACATAGATTCTTTGTTCATCTTCTTAACAAAATCAAATGCGGATTTCCAATCCATCATATCACCATTGATATCTGCATTTTTTAACCAGACAAGATTTATAGCATTGTCATATACAAAATCGGTATTTTCTTTAAAACGGGATTTATTTATATATGCTCCGGATTGAAATTCACCGTCCTGACCGGTATCGGCGCAATCTATAATGTCTCCACTCTCGTCATAACAAAGTCTTTGTCCGGTTTGAAAGATTTTAGTGCCGGTAGTATCTGCAATACGAACAGGCCAAACCATATATGAATTGTGTTTCATGCCTTTAAATACTCTTGCTCCCCCCAGATGAATGTACCAGGCCTGGTTCGGAAGTCTGGCACAGCTAGTTGATGTCCAGTAGTAACCTGAGAAAACATTAGCAAACGGATGCGAAGAAGGCAGGCTGGGGTTGATTGTTTCATGGCTCATCAGGCTGAATAATTCTTTGCGATTCGGAAGTTTCCAATCGCTATAACCGCAGTGCTTTGAGCGATTCAATGCTTTGGTAAATGATAATGCTTCGCTCCATGTTAACGGAAATTCGGATAAAGAAGCATTTTTTGTCCACATTAAACGTGTCTGTGTATCGGATACAGCTTCATTATGTTCTATAAAACGATTCATAGTAGTTCTTTAAATTTACAAACGGTGCAAGAAGCCGTGAGTTGGCCATAGCTGTATAAATTTGTTATATATTTTCTTTTGATGGGAATGCATTCAATCTTAGAATTCATAACTGTTAAAATTCCGGCCGTAAAGACTTCCTTGCCACAGATGTTCGGTTCCCTTCAAACCTTTAAGCCTTTTTCCGGTTTCAAGTGTTCGCCCTTTTCCCTGCTCTATAGTGCGATATGGCTTAAAACAGATGGTCGTCTTCCCCTTATTTAACAGTATAACCGCGGCCATCAAGGCAGGCTGCCATCGCTCTTTGATAATCAGAGCGTTTCTGGCCCATCTCACTTACGGAAATATGTTCGGGTGGTCGTGTTGGATCAAAATTAGTCTGACTTGCCGCCCAGCTGTGGCATTGATAACGGTCATCCGCCTGTTGCTGCTCACTCTGGCCCAGTCGGGGATAGATAAACATTTTATCAGCCGGTGGAGGTGCCTGGCTGATTTCTTGATTTGGTGGCTCGACAACTATGTAGCCATCTCCTCTGTTGGTATAATATGCTTCATTGGCATAGTAATAAGGAATGTTTCCAACCCATATTGTTGTAAAATAAGGTGGCAGGAAGGGAACGAAAAGGCCGATAGGAGGTGCAACGATTGTAAATCGCGGCCCATAAGGACGATACCAAATGCCTCCTGAGAAAAAATATCGCGATCCTCTGTAATCGCCTGACCAGTGTTTATGAGGCAATCTGCTTACATATTGACCGCGGGCCGGATAATGACGATTGTGATTATAGCGCGAATCATTATAGTTATGATGGTCTCTTCCATGTCTATCTGCGTATGCTGTATGATTAAAACCTGACAACAATATTGCTGATAACAGGATAATTGCCAGTTTAGGAAATATTACTCTGTTAATATATTTATGATGCAACATGGCTAAACTCCTTTTAATGAAATTTATTGATTATTGGATATCAGTTACAATTATTACCGTACGCTATAGCAGCGTCCTTCAAGACAGGCCGACATTGCACGCTGAAATTCAAAAGCCTTTCTTTTTGCTTGTGCATTTACTGCGCGACTGCGTGCTGCATAGATTTCCTCCTGCTGTCTTGCATATCCCATCCTGGATGCATCGGAAGCAGCTCCTGCTAAAGCTCCTCCGGCTGCGCCGATAATAGCACCATCACCTGCATGTCTTGGTCCTGCTATCAAAGCTCCCATTACAGCACCTATTATAGACATTGTAATAGTATCATGTCCTGGCGGAGGAACAGGAACTACCTTGATACGTTCCTCTTTTGGCAGAGGTGACTGACTTGGATCAAAGTTGGTCTGATCCACAGACCAGTTATAACATTCGTAATAATCACGTGACTGCCTTTCGGTTGACTGACCGTATTTCGCATAAAAATAGATCTGAGGAAGAACATAGTCTGATGAGTCCAATGGGTTATTACCCGCAGATTCCGAATCAATGCCATAGCGTGGTGTGCATGCGATAAGGATAAAGAGTATAAATAAAATAATTAGGAAACAGATGAATTTTGGTAATTGTCTTTGTGTTAAATATCGAGCTTTTGTTTTTTGATATTTTGATAGCATAATTCTTATTCCTCCTTGCACTAGAATTTAGCAAACTGCGTGCCATTTTTATTTTATTATAAAATAAGCCCTTGAATTAAAGGGATATAGATATTTTATATTGAATAAGTAATAATTATTTTGAGATTTATGGATAAATAATATCCGTTTGAAGTATGAAACTCCAGAAAAAAGTATCCATTCCATTTTTTACTCCCTATTTTATAAACCAGAAAATTCGGAGTACTTTTTTGCAACTGACATATATTATTGTTTATTTATAAAGCATAAAAAAAATTAAACAAAAAACTATTAAGTATACTATCTGTTGTGACGATATAATAAAGAAGCGCAATATAAAGTATCTATATATAACTATATATAAATTATATATATTTGATTGACATTTATAGATTATCATATAAATTGGAAGTAAAGGTAACTAAATATGTATTCAGGATGTACGATTAATGGCAATAAATTCATTGAAGAAAATCAGGGAATCTCTTATGATGAGCAAAGCGGAACTTGCCAGAAAAGCAAATGTTTCTACTATTACAATTTCCCGTATTGAAGAAGGTCTGCCTTGTCGTATGGAGACTAAACGGAAAATCATATTGGCGATGGGATTTAGTCTTTCTGACAAAAATAAAATATTTGGCGATTGAGAGTGTCTAATGGCATTCGGTACTAAAAATCATCTTGTTGGTTTGGATATTGGCTCCAGAACAATTAAAGCCGCTGAAATTGTTGAGACAAAAAGGGGTCGTCGTCTCAAAAAATTTGCTATGGTAGATATCCCGCCTGGGCTTATAGAAGATGGAACTATCAATGACAGCGAGAAGGTAGCAGAGTATATCCGCCAGCTTTTTAAAGATAACAAACTGGTGGAACATAATGTTGCCGTATCAATAGGCGGATTTTCCGTTATTGTAAAAAAAATATATGTTCAGAAAATGGATGAGATTAAGCTTCAGGAAACTATACAGTTTGAAGCTGAGCAGTACATCCCTTTTGATATCAGTGATGTTAATCTTGATTTTCAAATTCTGGGAGAAAATGAAAACAATCCAAATCAGATGAGTGTTTTTCTTGTTGCTGCAAGAAAAGAGATGGTGAATGAATATATAAATCTTGTTCAGATGGCCGGCCTTAATCCTTGTATAATTGATGTGGAAGCATTTGCGCTGCAAAATGTATTTGAGTTTAATTATGATGAATTAAATGAAAACATCGCTTTAATAGATATTGGTGCAAGCAAGACATCTTTGAATATTATAAAAGGTTTTTCTTCTTTATTCATGAGAGATGTTTCTTTGGGGTGTGGGCAGATAAATCAAAAAATAGTCTCACTTGCCGGGTGTACTTTAGAAGAAGCTGAACAAATAAAATTTGGTAGTCAGGATGATAAGATTTCTAATGAAGATTTAAAAGAAATTGTATCATCTGTTGTAACAGACTGGTGTGCAGAAATTAAAAGGGCGCTTGACTTTTTTTATTCTACATATCCCGATGATTCTATAACAAAAATCATGTTAAGCGGAGGCGGAGCAAATATTAAAGATTTCCGTCAGCTCCTATCTATGGAGACTTCAGCTGAAGTAGAACTTATTGATCCATTTAATAAATTGGAATTGTCTGATAGCCTTGATTCTTCATATCTGGGCAAAATTGCCCCTCAAGCCTCTATCAGCATCGGATTGGCTTTAAGAAGGATTGATGATAAATGATCAGGATTAATCTTCTTCCTTTTCGCACAGCTAGGAAAAAAGAGAACGTACGCCGACAAATATCCATATTGTCTCTGGCTTTGGTTCTGGTATTTATAATTTTGATATATCGTAATTTTGAACAAAGCGGTAAAATTAAAGAGATTCATGGAAAGATTGAGAGCATAAATATCGAGATCGCAAAGTATGCTGTTATTAACAAAGAACTTGCAGAAATAACAAAGAAACTAAACAATTCAAATAACAGAATGGAAGTTATCAAGGGGTTGGAAGCTAACCGTTATGAGCCGGTGAGGCTTTTAGACGCATTTACAAGCATAATTATCCCAAAAAGGATGTGGTTTGTTAGTTTAAGTTCAAACGGAAATAATGTAAATATTTCTGGCGTAGCAGTAGATAACCAGACTGTTGCTGATTTTATGACTCGTTTAGAAGCCTCTAAACTGTTTAATATTGTAAATTTAAGTATGCTGAGAAAAGATACGGCTTCATCAAAGCCGGCAAGCTTCAAACATTTTGAAATTTTGTGCATTAAAAATACTCCAAATATTATAGCAAAAAATGGAGCAAAAAAATAAAATAATGGAAAAGCCTGAAGTTTCAAAATCATTGGCACCAATTATTGAAAAGCTTGAAAAACTTTCAAAGATACAGAGGATTCTTATATTCTGCGGTATACTGGTTTTTACTTTTGCTATCTTTTATTTTACAATGTTATCTCCTAAACGTGATGAGATAGAAAAGCTTGAATTAGAATATAAGCAATTAACTGCTAAACTGGATGTTGCAAAAAGAACCGCAAAAAATTTGCCTGAATTTAAAGAAAAAATGAATAAAGCTGATGCGCAATTGAAAATAGTTATGCAGGTTCTTCCCGAAAAAAAGGAGATACCGACACTTCTGGAAAGTATATCTTTGTGCGGTCAGGATGCCGGACTTGAATTTATTTTATTTCAACCGCAAAATGAAAGAAACAAACAATTTTATGCTGAAATTCCTGTTTTAATCCAGGTTACCGGCAAATATCATAATGTGGCTATCTTTTTTGATAAAGTAGCACGACTTCCAAGAATTGTTAATATCAATAACATTAGCATGAAAGTTGATCAATCAAAAAAGGATAACTCACTTCTTACATCATGCACTGCAATTACTTATAGATTTTTAGATGCTAAGGCGACAGCACCTCCCGGAAAAGCTATTAAAAAGGGAAGAAGAAGATAATTGCAGAAATAAAAACTTCATATGAGAGATAACTTGGTAAACATGCGTAAGTACCTAACTATAATCTATATTGCAGTCTTTATCTTGTGTCTGTTTCAATTATTCACAGGTTGTGGCGGTAAAAGTGAACCACCTCCGAAAGCTGTCGCCGTCAGTAAAAAGATAGTTTCAAAGAAAAGTGTATCTGCTCCATCATCATCACAGACGCCAGCAGTTGTTGCGAAAGAAGAGATTGTCGACGGCAAAGACCCAATAAAGAGTACTTCTGCTGAAGAAATGAACGACAAGATATTAATGGTTGATGATAAAAAACAATTACAAATCAGCTCCGGTCATAAAGTAGACAAGCAACCTCCATCTGCCGTTAGCAAAATAACAGAGAAACCGAGTAATATTGATAAAATTGATAAAGTTGAAAACCAAAAAGCAGAAATTGCAACTGTTGATGCCGATATTTCTGCTATTAATTTAAAGGAGCATATAGCCTTACCAGTTTCTCAGGACGAGATAGCCAAACTTCAACCTGAAGGAATAATTACTTATAATCCTGAAGGTAAAACTGACCCTTTTGCTCCTTTATTTAAAGAAGGCGCTGCAGCGGAGAAGGGGAAAAGGACCCGGACTATAAGAACGCCATTGGAACTGGTTGATTTGGATCAGTTAAAGCTTGTAGCAATAATGCTTGCCGATAGCGGGAATAGGGCTCTTGTGGAAGAAGCTTCCGGGAAAGGCTATGTTATATCAAAGGGAACCTATATAGGAAATAATTCCGGAAGAATTGTTAAGATACTCAATGATAGGATAATTGTAGAGGAAGAAATTGAAAATATTATTGGGGAAAAAAAGATCCAAGAAAGAGAACTTAAACTTCAGAAACCTCTTGGAGAAGAATAATATGAATCATTACCATTCGAAAGTAATTAAAATTTATTACGTATCTATATTCCTTGCGGTTTTATTTTCTTTTCATGCGCTGTTTCCACATGAAATTTATGCGCAGCAAGATAATCAGAATGCGGCAGCTATTACAGAATCAGTTTTAAACGATGACAAACAGTCAGAAAGCACGGATGTAAAAATAAACGAACCTCTGGCATCTGAAGAGCTTATTCCTGCATCTGAATCTCCGGCAATTTCCGAAATCAAGGATGAGGCAAAACAACTTGGTGGTATAGAAGCAACCAACGATGAAGTGTTGCCCACCAATGAGAATATGAAGCCTGCTGGAAGTGAAGCTCATACAGCAACAAAATTTAAATCAATTTCTTTGGATAAATCAGTCACCGGTTTGGTTGTAAGAGTTGAATCAGACGGAATAATTAAAGATTATAAATCTTTTACACTTAAACAGAATTCCTCAGCTAAGCTTCCGGCAAGAATTGTTTTTGATATTTTCAACATGAAAAGTCCATTTAGAAAAGAGCAAAGCATTCCGGTAAATACGAAATGGGTTAGCAGGATCAGACATTATATGTATCCTGAAAAATTCCGGGTTGTATTAGATACAAAAAATGAATATCTAAATGCATTTTCTGCTAAACCGGTTTTAAGTGGGCTCTTAATAAATATTGGCTCACCTGAGATTAAAAAAGAAGATATATATTCAAAATCCGATATTAAAGAACAACCGGCAGCACAGGCTGTTAGTGCAATAAAAACTGAGAAACCTGATTCATTATCTGAAGTCAATCCTGTTTCAGTTGTTTCTAAGAAAAAACATGAAAACAATTTAAGGTCTGCATGGGTTGATAAAATAGATTTTTTAAGCGAAGAGGGCGGTAAATCCACAATTACTATCGGAACAACCAAGCCTGTTAAATACAGCATTAATAAAGCAAGCGACAAATTACTTCAAATCCGGCTAAACAATACAAATATTTCTGTAAAACAGAAAAGACCACTTATTACAACGCGTTTTAATAGTGCTGTTGATGGAATCTGGCCTGTTCAGACTCCTGAAATGAAAAAATCATCTATAATTGCTGTTGAATTGAGAGAAGCCGTTCCTTATGTATCTGAACAATCGGATAATCTGATAAAGGTTCATTTTGAACCTTCTTCTGTTTCTCCCAAGCCTGAAAAAGAGGCTGATATTCCAGTGTGGAAAGAAGCTCTTGAGGTTGCTCCAATAGAGACAGTTAAGAAGGAAATAAAAAAACCTGTCACCGGTATTATCCCTGCTGATGTTGTAAATGAGGATGCTGAGATAGGTAAAAAATATACCGGTGAAAAGGTAGCCCTCGATTTTTATGATACTGATATAAAGAACGTATTTCGTATTTTAAAGGAAGTCAGCGGAAAAAATTTTGCGATTGATAAAAATGTTAGCGGAAAAGTTACCTTGTCATTAGAAAAGCCCGTTCCATGGGATCAGGCTTTGGATCTTGTTCTTAAAATGAATCAGCTTGGTATGGTTTATGAGGGCGATATAGTTCGTATTGCAAACCTCGAAACCATAAAAAAAGAAAAAGAGTTAAGGCAGGCAGGTATACTGGCTGATAAAAAAGCATTGGAACAGCAAAAGGAGTTGGAACTTCTTGTTGTTGAATATATTCCGGTAAGTTATTCAAATGCAAAAACAGAAATATTGCCTCATTTGGAAAAAATAAAAACCAAGGACAGGGGAAGTATCAGTATAGATGAGAGGACAAACCTTGTAATAATAACCGATGTTCCGGAGGTAATTAAACAGGCAAAAGAAATCGTAAAAAAACTTGATAAAGTTACCCCCCAGGTTGTTATAGAAGCAAGAATAGTGGAAGCAACCACAAGTTTTTCAAGAGAGATTGGTGTTATCTGGTCAGCTGATGCTGGTCCTAATTCATCATCCAGCCTTGGAGGAACTTACGATCTTAATGCAGCTGTAAATTTTCCAACAACGGCAGCTAATAAAGGCACTATAGGATTTGATTTCGCAAGAATTAACGGCTCCCCCTTTTTGCTGAATGCAAAGTTAGAGGCAATGGAAGCCCAGGGCGAAGGCAAAATAGTTTCTGCTCCAAAGATATGTACCCTTGACAATAAGGAAGCTACGATAAAGCAGGGATTGCGTTATCCATATAACAAACTTGATACTTCAGGAAATACAACAACAGTATTTGAAGATGTTGATCTAGAACTGAAAGTTAAGCCTCATGTTACTCCGGATAACAGAATTTCCATGCTTATTAAAATAAAAAAGCGAGACCTTGGGATTTTTATAAATGATCAGCAATCCTTTACTAATAAAGAAGCAGAAACAGAATTGCTTGTTAATGACGGAGATACTGTTGTAATAGGGGGTATTATTAAGACATCAAAGAATACAGGTGGGTCATTAATACCTGGGCTTTCAAGAATACCGATACTTGGATGGTTCTTTAAGTCAGATACAAAAACCGACAACAAGGAAGAGCTTCTTATTTTTATAACTCCAAAGATAGTTACGCTTGAACAGAAAATATAAACAGTTAAAGTAAATAGGCCGGATTTATTATCATAAGTAATCCGGCCTATTTTTTTGCTTTAGAAGAAGATATGAATTACCATAGATAGAAATATTAAATTCAATTTTATCAAAACCTTCAAAAAGTTATTCTGAATAAGCAGTCTCTTTTTATTCTTGAAAGTTTTTGAAAGCTTAAAGTGTTGGCCTGTTAGAAACGTTAATATTTATGTCAGGCTTAAATTCAGCACTAAGTAAAAAAAGAAGAGCAAGCTTATTATATAAAGTTATCATCATATCCAATAATTATCTTAGCATAAAATTATTTGTGATCTTGTGCTTTTAATCTTGATATTTCTTTTTCTGCTTGTAAAGACAGGTCGTTATTCTGTGAAATTTTAATAATATTGTAATAACATTCTATAGCTTTGTCATATTGTTCCAATTTTTCATAGGCTTTAGCTAGATCAAAATAACGTTCAGGGACCCAAGGGGAATATTTCATTGCTTTTTCTAAATAAATTACAGCTTCGGGAGCATTCCCCATTTTAAGATAGGTAAGTCCCAGTCCATGTAATGCTATTGAGTAATTAGGTTCAATCTTTAAAGCTTGCTTGTAATATTTTTCGGCTAGAGCAAAGTCATTTTTGTTATAATATGCCCACCCAAGGTTTGTTAGAGGATAATGTGGTGTTGCGTAAAGAAGGTTTTTATATACTTTTTCAAAACAAGAAATTGCAGAATTCCAGTCTTTTAAAGCAAGATATGCAGTTCCAAGGTTGTTAATAGCAGGAGCATAATCGGGTTTTAATTCAATAGCTTTTTTGAAATGATCAACAGCAAGCTGAAGCCGATCTTTTGCCATATAGACAAGGCCAAGATCATTATGAAGATGATGGTCATTCGGATATAGCTTTTCAGCTTCAAGCAGTTCGTTTAATGCGGCAGTATAATCATTTTGGTTCATATAAGCTTCGCCTACATCTCTTCGTGCTTCTCCCTGTCTTTTTAATAACTTATTATCAGCACATGAAATAAATAAAATACTAATAGTAGCAGTAACGATAAAAACCATCCACTTTTTATTCATTGCTTTACCTTTTTATTATCTTTCTTTAAGATCAAGAATATTAGCGATTTCATCCGATATGCGATTTATAAATATTTTAAAATCGTTTCCCGTTAAAGGTTTACCCGGAGCAGGTACTTTATCCGGATCATCAGGATGCATTAAAACAGGAAAATTTACTAATGCTTTATTTGGTAATATTTCGTATTCTGATGGGAATTTATTTTCAAAATACAAATCCTGAAATCCTGAAAATTTTAGGGCATGAGCAGTTGAATCCAGAACGGCAGTATCGGTTTTTGATACAAGACCATTCTTGATTGCTGTAGAAAGACCGGCAAGGCATTCACCTCCGTGAGTACATGCAATATGCCCGTTACGGTTTGCTGTTATTTGCCAGTCCATTATTTCCTGTTCTGTTACTTCAACAAACGATGTACTTTCTTTGCCTGCAATCCTGTTATATATTTCAACAAGATGGATAACTCTTGGCATCGAAACAGGGTCTCCTATCATTGCTGCCTGTGCTACACTGGGTTTTACATTTACAGGAATAAATCTACGCTTATTTATATCAGGTTCGCTGTAATAATTATATACTGGATTTGCGTGTTTTGATTGAACGCCTATAATTTTAGGCATTACATCTATTATCCCTGTTTCATAGAATTTTATGAAACCATTTAATACAGCAGTGATGTTACCGGCGTTTCCGATAGGAACCACTATGACTTTGTTTCTCATGTCATATTCAAAATTTTGTGCAATCTCATATGAATAAGATTCCTGACCAAGAATACGCCAGGCATTCTTTGAATTTAGCAAAGCGACATTGTATCGTTCCGATAAGTTTTCAACTATCTTCATGCAATCATCAAAAACCCCCGGAATTTCAAACACACTAGCTCCGCTTCCCAATGGTTGTGAAAGCTGCTGGGGTGTTACTTTTTTGTACGGAAGAAGAACCGCAGATTTTATATGAGGCTGCATATAAGCTGCATACAAAGCTGCTGATGCCGAAGTGTCTCCTGTAGATGCGCAAACTGCAAGAACATCGGAAAGATGTTTTTCTTTGACCAGATAATTAATATAGCTCAATGCACTTGCCATTCCTCTGTCTTTGAAAGAAGCGCTGGGGTTCTGGCCATCGTTTTTAAAGAAAAATTTTATGCCTACTTTTTCCTGCAGCAAGGAATTAGCCTCGATTACAGGAGTATGCCCTTCACCAAGATAAATTATTGATGAAAGTGGAATTACCGAACCTATAAATTCGTGGTAAAGATATATGCCCTTTAAAGCCGGGATTTTTAACATTTTGCGATAATCAAAAATGTTTTGCCATTTTTTACCCGGAATTTTTTTTAAAAGATCAAAATTCAAATCATGAATTAATAGAACTTTGCCGCAATCAGGACATGTATAAAGAAGATTTTTAATGCTATGCTCTTTGCCGCATCCCAAGCACCTGTATACAAGATTTCCCTGATGATTTGGCATTATGAAAGGACGGATTTCTTCCGGGAAATTATCAGGTTTCATATTGAAATCCTTTCCATATTTCCCATATAAGGTCTTAAACTATCAGGAATTATGATAGATCCGTCTTTTTGCTGGTAGTTTTCAATTATTGCAGCAACTGTGCGGCCAACAGCTAAGCCTGACCCATTCAGTGTATGTACGAGTTCGGTTTTCTTAGCGCCTTTTCTTTTGAATCTGATATTGCCACGTCGTGCCTGAAAATTTTCAAAATTACTGCAAGATGATATTTCTCTGTATACCCCCTGGGCCGGCATCCATACTTCTATGTCATATGTTTGCGCAGAAGAAAAACCAAGATCTCCTGCACAAAGAGACACAACCCGATATGGCAGATTCAGGCGTTTTAGTATTGATTCTGCATCCTGAGTAAGTTTTTCCAGTTCATCGTAAGAAGTTTCAGGCTTGACAAATTTTACCAATTCTACCTTATTGAATTGATGTTGTCTGATCAATCCTTTTGTATCTTTTCCGTATGAACCTGCTTCGGAACGAAAACAAGGTGTATAAGCTGTATACAAAATCGGCAGATCGCTTTCATCAAGTATTTCATTCTGGTGAATATTTGTCACAGGAACTTCAGCTGTTGGAACCATGTAATAATCCCAGCCTTCTAACTTGAACAGGTCATCTTTGAATTTTGGTAATTGTCCGGTGCTGGTCAGGCTTTGACTGTTTACGATAAACGGAGGTAGAACTTCGGTATAACCGTGTTCAGTTGTATGTATTTCCAACATAAAATTTATAATAGATCTTTCTAGTTTAGCTCCGGCTCCGAAATATAGGGGAAAGCGGGCCCCGGTTATTTTTGATGCCCTTTCAAAGTCAAATATTTTAAGACTTTCCCCAAGTTCCCAGTGATTTTTTGGTTCAAAATCAAAATCGGGTATTTTCCCTACAGTTCTTATTAATAAATTATCTGAACAGTCTTTTCCTTCAGGAACTGAAGCATTTGGCATATTCGGAATTTCCATAATAATTTTATTAAGCTTTTCTTCATTTTCCAAAAGTTCCGAATTAAGAATTTTTATTTTTTCCGACTCATTCCGCATTTCCAAAACCAGGGTATTTGGATCTATTCCCTTTTTTTTCATGGATGCAATTTTATCTGAAAACACATTACGCCGATGTCTCAATTCTTCAATTTCTAAAAGTATTGATCTGACTTTTGAGTCATAATTTTTGAAACCTTCAATATCAGCACTTTTATGCCTTTTTAATATTGAGCTTTGAACCAGGTCTAAATTTTGTCTGACAAACTTGATTTCCAGCATAGATATTCCTATTTGTTGAATTTACTGAAACTAAAGATAACAAATTATATAAAAAAATAACGGCAACCTATAGAAAGTATATGGATAACACATATAATACAAAGTAAATTATGATATCTGCTCTGATTACTTTTAAACATGAAACATCTTTTTAGTCAATGATTTTTATAAGTTGACTTTTATCACCGATTCTGTTAGTAATATCCATATTTCCAATTTCCCGGGAGAACATATATGGAAGAGTTACGAGTGAAAAAGCTTGAAATACGGAATAATATATCCAGAAATTTTAATAAGCTTTCATCTAATAATATATTAAAAAAAACGCAAAGTATAGAACAGCGGCTTTTTGAATTTGCCAATTTTGTAGAAGCAAAAATAGCATTATTGTATATTAATTCATTATATGAAGTAGCAAGCAATGATATTATCAATATATCTCTTAATTTTAATAAAATTGTTGTTCTTCCGTCATTTAACAGAGACAAGAATGAAATAACTTTATTGAAGATCGAAGATCTGACAACTGATTTAAAGCTGGGAGAAAATAATACTCTCGAGCCTGATGCCGAAACATGTAAGCCGATTCCGATAGATTTTGTTGAGATAGCTATAATACCCGGTTTGGCTTTTGATGAGAAAGGCGGACGGGTAGGCTCCGGCGATGGTTTATATGACAGGTTGATTCCAAAACTTCCTCCTACTGCCAGAAAAGTCGGATTGGCATATGAGAGTCAGATAATACAGCATGTGCCAATGGAATCTCATGATAAACAGGTAGATATAATAATTACGGAAGACAGAGTAATATACAGAATCTGATCCAACTGTATTTATTTTATTTTTTATACTTTTTAGCATTCAGAAATATGTTCTAACAAAGGAATAAATACTGTTTCTGAAATTTTTATAAATGAATCGTTAAATATATCTACCGGGTCTGTTTTTCCAAAACATGTTTTATAATACGGATCTTCAGAAAGCGGTTGTTTATAACCGCCTGACCATTTATCACAAACATCTCTTATCGCATCTTTAGAATTTTTTTTATCGATATATACCTGTTTAATATACTCATAGGATAAATCAGGAAAAAATTTTAAGACTGATGAAAGCCCTTCCCAATACAGGTTAATAAGTTCTCCAAGAATTTCACGGCTTTTAGATGCGTGTTTAAATCTTATTTCTCCATCTGTGCAAATGAGCAAAGAGTTATTTTGTATTTTATCATTATATTCGGCACATAAGGCCAGATGATATACCCATAAGTTGATAATATCTTTTATCTTCATCACAGCGTATCTGTAATTTATTATTCCGTGATCATAACAAGTCATTAAATTTCCTGTTAACGAAAAACTATTGATATTAATATCAAGTTCTGAAAAAGATATCGTCTTGCCTTTTTTAGCAGCTTCTATTTTATTTATAAAATTATTGGTATTAATACTTGATTCATTTAAAAGCATGTTTCCAATTCTTTCATGGGGAAGCTTTCCTTGTGCTTTATACATGCTAAGGCAATAATTTAAAGATTTGCCTGCTTGCATATCTGCCAGCAGGTTCTGATTAATTAGATAGTTATCAAGGCCGTTTAAATTAAAAATTTCTTTATCTGATAGAGCGGTTTCTTTTTCCTCAAAATATATTCCAAGTCGTTTTTGCAGAAGAAATTTTGCCGGATTTGCGAAATAACTGCTAAAGGAATCAATATTTAATATTTTCCATTCATCAGAAAGCCCGGAAAGCTTATCTGAAATGAAAGAGATATTTTCATTCTCATTAAGATGACTTGCATTTAGACTGCATGCCGCAAGCATATTATCCTTGGAGTAGCTGAAAAGATTTTCGGAACCTTTATAATAATCCGGAGAAAATGCCTGGAGTTTATGACAGGTAATCATCTGGTCATGAGTAAAACCGAAGCCTTTTTTTATATAATCAAGAAGCTCGGTTATAAGAACTGAAGGTGGGATGGAAGCATTATCTTGGATACTTTGTCCGATAAAGCTTAAATAAAATATTTTTCTTGCGCTTATCAATCCTTCAAGAAAAAGATATTTATCATCATTTTTCTTAGATCTATCACCCGGCCGAGGCTCAACTGCCATAAGGTCAAAGCTGTACGATGGTGAACTTCTCGGAAAAGCATCACTATTCATACCAAGAAGGCATATAACCTTGAAAGGAATACTTCTCATTGGAAGCATGGAGCAAAATGTTATGCCTCCTGTTATAAATCCTGATGTGCTATATTCATTTTCAAGTGCTTTTCCTATATAATGCTTAATAATTTCATAATCCAGCTTTTTATCATACCCTGAAAGCTCAGAATTTTTAAGCATATCTCCCAATACGTTGCGTATATATTGTACGCTTTGCTGAATTTCATTATCTGTTGTGAAAAAAGTATCAATTATACCCAAAAGATTCATATGCCAAACTGCTATTGTTTCAGATCCTTTCAGGAGGTTTGTTATATCAAAGACCTTATCCAAAAATTCAAGAAAGTTTCCAAGAATCCTGGCATCAGAGCCTTCGATTTCATTAAACGGCAGAATATCCAAAAACATATCTTCGCTATTGCTCGGTCCTTTATGGTGCATAGCATAGCCTGCTAGCAGTCTGTTTATTCCGGCTTTCCATGTATTTTCATAAATTTCAGGAAGGCCAAGAGCTGTCTTATCGGCTCCGTCAACACTCCATCTGATTCCCGTATCCCTAAGCCAGCGTCTTATGGTTTCAAGATCAGATTCAACCAGGCCAAATTTTTCCTTTATACCTTGATTTTCTAAAATCGTCATTACCTGTGAAACTTTGAATCTGCTTTCTTTCAAATCGAGGATAGATAAAAAACTATCTATAATTCCGTTTTCTTTTTTGATGGTTCGATCTGATATTGAAAATGGGATATGCGGTTCATTATCTTCCCTGTTATCAAATACCGCATGAATAAATGGGGCGTAAACTTCTATATCCGGCGACATAACAAGAATATCTTTTGGCATAAGATCAGGATATTCCTCAAACATGGAAAGAATTTTATCATAAAGCACCTCTGTTTCCCTGATTTGGCTATGACATGAATGAAACTGTATTGATGGGTCGGGATTTTTTTGTTTGAGATGATCCTCGGGTATTATTCTTTCTTGAAGATTTAAAATATCGGACTGTATGCATGAAAGCATATCAATACATTCATGATCCTCAAATTCTTCTAGCAAAAGATGTTCAGCAGAAGTAATATATTCGAAAAAAGCTTTACCCAGCTCCCCTAAAGAAGATAATAGGCTGTTTCCTTTATCAATATGCAGATATTGTTCAGTTGTTTCTGTTGTATAGCGTTTCTTTATTTTTCCAGCTTCTTTATCTGTAAGTATGTCAGCCCAGTATTGTCTGCAAGGGTTTAAAAGAAATATATGTATTTCATAGATTTTTGCCAACTCTTCTATAAGTTGCATATGAAAATGCGGAAGTGACGAAATTCCAAAAACAGAAATTCTACCATAAAACTTTGCGGAATCCGGAGAGAAGGTATTAAGTTCTTCAATAAGGGCTTTTTGCAGATAAGACCTGTGGCATTTCTCATTATCTTTTGCAATTTCTTTCCATAAACTTGCCTGCCATTTATGATGCTTTCCGGTTATTTCCTTATTGTTTTCCCAGGAAAAAATAAAATCCGGTCTGAAAATTGTGTATTGATCAAACAGATCGGCTATTTTTTCAGAAATCTCAAAAAGCCTCAAACTGTTTCTATCAACTTGAAGATATCTCTTTAAACAGTCAAATTCTGCCTGTTCGAGGAAATCAGGGAGAATTTTTAAAAGTTTTAATGCCATTACAGCAGGTGTAAAAAGATTTGTCTTGGGAATATCCGGAAAAAAAAGTTTAATTATATCATCAACAAAAGCATTGGGAAAAGGGAAACGGCAGTTTGCGCAAATTCCGTTTTGTTTTGCAAGCTGCAAAGAAATCCAGTGTTCCATTGATTTGCTTTGAACAATTATAACCTCCGGAGAAAGAGGAAATTCCAAAAACCCTGAAAGCGGAACTCTGACAATCTCAGAAAGCTTTTGTGATAGAATTTCAAGTTTGTTACTGCTATATACTTTAAGGCCTGGCATATTAAACCTTTTATAATATCTAATCGAAGCTGAAATATTGATTAATAATTTTCTGAAATATTGATTAATAATTTTATTTAAGATGCAATGTTTCAATAAATCAAATTTTATTATATAGAGCTAATTTCAAAACGATTAAAGGCGGCTTGTTAAACAGGTCAACAGTTGAAATCCCGGCAATAGAGCGGACTTAAGGGCTCCGATTTTCATTGGAGAACCACAAAAGGCAATAAATGCCGAGTTTTTGACAATAC
>NZ_JBAMMY010000064.1:0-5534 GCF_051233685.1 Desulfobacterium sp. N47 | reverse complement strand
TGGCAAAGGGAGATGGAAGGATAATATATATATTGAGCGGTTATGGTGGAGTGTAAAATACGAGGAAGTTTATTTAAATGCCTATGGTTCGATTGCGGAAGCCAGGCAAGAAATTAAAAACTATTTTGAATTATATAACGATGAAAGGCCGCATCAAAATCTTGACAAAAAAACACCGGATCTGGTCTACTGGGACACATTTCCCAGGAAAGAGGCAGCAGCCTGAATAAGCAGTTTATCACTTAAAAAAAGCATTTTGCTGTTCAAACAATCCCGGCCACCGCTCTGGCGAGTGGCCGCGGCGCCTAACGAATTGTGTCAGCGGGCGCATGCTCCCCGCGCTCCGCTGAACACAAATGTTGGATTTCTATATTGACATACATTACCAGTTGTATTAGTATTACCGTATTACAATATTTTTTAATAGGAGCCTATTATGCAAACATCGACAAGTAAGCTTACAAAAAAATATCAGGCAACTGTCCCTGAAACCGTGAGAAAAAAACTAAATCTCAATGCCGGTGATGTCATTGCCTTTGAAATCGATAACGACATTATTAAACTCAGAAAAGCAAGGCCGATAGATATTGAGTTCAGTAGTGCACTTGTTCCCACTCTAAATGAATGGAACTCACAGTACGATGAGGAAGCATACAATGAGTTATAAGCCCTTTGATGTTGTCGTTGTGCCATTTCCATTTACCGATTCTGCTCAAACCAAAAAAAGACCTGCTCTTGTGTTGTCGCAACATGCAAATTTTGGCAATGAAATCGGCCATTCTGTCTTGGCAATGATCACAAGCCAGAAAAACGTCCCGTGGCCATTGGACTGCGAGATTATAAATAAAAAACAATCGGGTCTAACAGCACCCTCGGTTGTGCGGATGAAGTTATTTACCCTTGATAATAGGTTTATCATAAGAAAAATCGGTCAGCTGTCAGACAGCGATCAAAAAAAGGTCAAACAAAGCCTTTCACAAATCTTTGATTACCTTTAATTTTCAAATCCAACGCGGAAATAACCCACGCCGCCGCCGTTTAATGGATTTCAAATGTACTTACTCGGCGTTGGGTTAATTGATTTGTTAACCATTTTTAATTTCTTTCCTTGGCCTTTTTGTAAACCATATTTTTATCTCTTTTCCCGATTGCAATGACCAAAACATAGATTTCTTCGTCAATTACTTCATAAACGAGTCGATACCCACTCGTTCTGAGTTTAATTTTGTAATGGTTTTTAAAACCTGAAAGCTGACAGCTGGGCACATGTGGAGACTCAAGACGTTCTTGTAATTTTTTCTTGAGTTGAATTTGGATAGCATTATCAAGCTTTTTCCATTCCTTAAGTGCTGTCGGAAGAAATTTTAATTTATAGCTCATCTAATGTTACTTCTACGGCTGAAAATTTTTCATGCTGACGCTCGTTAACTATAACTCCTAATTGGTAATCTTCAATTTTTTCGAGTAACGCTTCGTATGTTTCAGCTGGAATGAGATAAGCTGTTGGCCTGTTATGATTAAGAATGGCAATAGGCTCGCCGCCTGACTGTTCAATTAGGAGAGAAGGGTTTTTCTTTAATTCTGATATACTTACTGAGCAACTCGCTAATATGGATTTCATAATTACACCTATAAGTTTTTATTTAGATCTCAATTATGTATTTATTATAGGTCTTATTCTCTACGATAGCAAGTTGTATTTTTATGGTTAACGCCCAAGCTCACTTGCCGCTTTGTAGCGCAGCGGAAAAGCGGTCAAGTGCAGCGCCTTGTGTACGCCCGGCACGGGCGTAAATTTATGGGGTGAAAGTCCCCTGTGTGTGAATCCTGTTAATGGTTAATTTCATTAGCATAAACATTAGCCGAAGGCAAGGGCATCTTCGTGAGAAGTTGTCTGAAGGAAGCCTAAGTGCAAAGCTATGAGCCGACGAACAGAAACAGCATATAAGGCCCGGTCTCCGGGTGAGTTAGCACCACATAACGAAGCCCAGGATTCGGGAGATAGGGTAAATGCTGCGGTTGTGTAGTGAAAGTTCACGTTCTTATCCGGGGAGATCTGTCCGGCTTGCGGTCGCATCTTGCGAAAGTGCCTTACATGGCAACATGCAGGGTGACCGGGCAGAGGTCAGCAGAGGCCATAGTAGGTGTGGACATCGTCAGTGGCGGTATGACGATTGGAAACGAGCCACGACCCGCATATGCGGAGGATATCGTGGAGGACTCACCCCACTGAAGGGCCGAACATGAAGAGAGTGTCAGGCCCCATGAACTCCGAAAGGCTATGAACCCGAACGGGGGAGCAATATTTCGGGCGTGTCGTGGAATGATCTGCCACTGGGGTCAATCTGCAGCAACTGCCTTCTTTTAAAGAACTATAGGTTGTTATCCTGATCCGGCTATGGCCCGATTATCTTCGTGAACCGCCTGGTGCGGACCGCCGGGTAGGTCAGCAGCCTTTCGGCTGCTTTCCCCCATAAGAACCCTGCGTGAGACTTTCACCTCACAGGGCTCAAGTATTGATAAGGCACCGTTGGGCACCCAGCAGTATTCATGTTTGAACGCTTTTCAAAATATTCTTGCCATTGCTGATCATAAGGATTGGCATTGGCTTTTATTTTGATATGGCGACGAATAGGTGTGCCACTCATTCGGAGAAGCTGAAGATTTCCTCCTTTTTCACAAAACACCCAATTCCTGCAGCCTTTCCGCTGAAAATACCTGGATTTTATCCATTTAAGCGGTTTGTTCGGGTGTCTCCTTACGGCCCATTGCCAAGTCATTTTCCAGATAGCTGAATCGATCTTGTCATAGACTTCCTGACTGACAACATGACGGTAAAAATTTGCCCAGCCCCTTATTATTGGATTGAGCATGCCAATCAGATTATCAGTCTTTGCGGACATATTGTTCTTCAGGATATCTCTGATTTTTCTTTTAACCGAGACAATACCGGTTTTTGACGGTTTAATCAGAAGTTTTCCCTTGTATTTTCTTATGTTGAATCCCAGAAAATCAAAGCCATCGTTAATGTGACTTATCCGGGTCTTTTCTTCTGATAATGACAGCCCACGTTCTTTAAGAAAATGTGATACCAACGGTTTAACCTCGTTGGCAAGCATCTCCTCTGATTCTCCGGTTATGATAAAGTCATCCGCATATCTGACAAAATGCACTTTTTCTGATTTCCTGAACTTCTTGAAAAGAAGCTCAAAAAGCCCGTCCAGCGCCATATTTGCCAATGTAGGAGATATGATTCCTCCTTGCGGAGACCCTTCTTCCGTAGGATTGTAGATACCTCTTTCAAGATAACCGGATTTCAACCACAACCTGAGTTTCTTCTTATGCGTTGGAATGTTGTCGCACATCCAATCGTGATTGATATGGTCGAAGCATCCCTTTATATCTCCTTCAAGAATGTATTGTGCACTGCCTTTACCTCTTAAAGCATTAAAGCAGGCATCAATAGCGTCTTGAACATATCTCTTTTTTCGAAATCCATATGAATGATTATCCGCGATGCATTCCGATACCGGGTCAAGTCCCAGCAGTTCCAGTGCCTGTTAGGCTCTATCCTGCATTACCGGAATACCAAGCGGACGTTTCTTGCCATTCTTTTTGGGGATATAAGTGCGTTTAAGGGGTTGCGGCTTGTAGTCTGCCAGGTTTAACTTTTTGGCTTGTCGCCACTTCTTTGCAGGTGTATCTAGTAATTCATTGTCAACACCCGCCGTTCTTTTTCCACGATTTTCAGACACTCGCTTTACGGCCATGAGTTTGCCGGCGAATGACCGGGCCAGTAGTCGTTGAAGACTGCGGACACGTTCCATGTTCCGCTGATTTTACACGATGGGTTAGTGTCTGCCTGTTTGCCGGGGGAATCCTGGATCGCGTGAAGTGACATGCGAACACTTCAACCTTACCCCTTACCCTTTTGGTTCAGGCCAGTCAGCATCTTTAGCCTGCTCACCCTCACGACATTTATCAGCAGTTCACATATGTTACACATACCATCATTTCTATCTCCCATCCGGACGATGCTTCCGGAGTTGAACTCTCTCACGAGGCGCTCTTCCAGCCAAGGGCTGAGGGCTTCATTGTCCCCCGGGCTTCACACAATACCGTTACCGGCAATGCATGCCGGGGTAGAAAACTACTGGCGATACAGTAGGCTGAATCAAAGTTCAGCTATAAAAACAGCGACTTCATGTCGCAACGCATGCTGAGGCGGTGTGGGGAGGGGGAGAGAAAAACTCCCCCTTACCCGATTATGATCCCGCTGGCACAGAATGGGTTGCAACCTTCTTAGCCGGAAAAATACGTTGTTCAATGTCTGGCCCGATTTTTCGTTTCATTACCCGCAAGTCATATTCTGACTGAAGATTCAACCAGAATTGTGCTTCAACCCCGAAATATCGTTCCAACCTGAGTGCTGTGTCAGCAGTTATGCCCCTTTTGCCGTTTACAATTTCGCTTATTCTGTTAGGTGGAACAGCAATATCCCGAGACAATTGATTCATACTTATGCCCATAGGTTCCATGAAGTCTTCTCGTAAAATTTCCCCTGGAGTAATGGGTTCAAGAAAATCTTTGTTGCTCATCTTTTCACCTCAATGATAATCGACGATAGCCACGTTAAAGGCATTACCATCATGCCATTCAAAACAGACTCGCCATTGCTTGTTGATACTGATTGCATATTGCCCCTGCCTATTGCCTTTCAAAGAGTGAAACATATTGCCCGGGTTTAGCATCAACGCATTTAGGCTTGGTGCGGCATTGAGAACCATCAGTCGTTTTCGTGCTTGTCTCTCAAAAGACTGAAACCGGTGCACCCGCCTATCATTAAACATTTTTTCTGTATCTTTACAGGCAAAAGACTTTATCATATGCTTAAAGTATTATGTTTATCATAATATGTCAAACAGAAAATATTAAAGGGGCAAATAACGTTGCTTTTCAGCGTAAAGAAACATGGGGTCAAGTCCGCTTTTGGCTCTTAAAAAGAAACATGGGGTCATGAGAAACATGGGGAGAAACATGGGGTCAAGTCCGCTTTTGGCTCTTATGTACCATATTAAAAACATGGGGTCAAGTCCGCTTTTGGCTCTTAAAAAGAAACATGGGGTCATGAGAAACATGGGGTCAAGTCCGCTTTTGGCTCTTATGTACCATATTAATAAGTTAATATACATTTTTTTGAAATTTATGGACTGGCGTTATTCAAAATGGAACTAAATTTATTATCAAATCTTTTGAATTTTGTAATTTATTATCATGATTTGCGTTAGAAATCTACTAGTTTCATGAAAATGTTCGACCTAATTTGTTTCAGGAAAAAAATTTATAACCGAAAAAGGGCCCCCAATAGCATAATTCTCCTGTCCCCTGTCCTTTTTTGGTTCTTATCTTCTTAAACCGTGGCGGGATTCGCCATGTTCTTCCATACGCTGTTATAGGAATATTCTTATGGTTGGCACTTCTGAAATCAGGCATTCATGCAACAGTTGCGGGTATTATATTGGCGCTTATGATTC
>NZ_JBAMMY010000059.1:0-2109 GCF_051233685.1 Desulfobacterium sp. N47 | reverse complement strand
AAAGTTCATAGTTACCGGTTAAGAGATAAAAATAGTTCGTAAGTTAGAAAGTTCATGAGTTCATAAGTTGATAAGAAAAAGGTGACGGTTTTTTGCCTGTCCGGCTTCCGGCTGGTCGGCAACATCCTGTTAATCCTGTCTTAAGTAAAAAAAACAGCCACCTTATATCTTGCCCGCTATTGTGCATCAACCCAGTTTTCCAGGCGCAGGCCAACGATTCTCTCAAATTCCCGGGTATTATTAGTAACCAATGTCAAGTTTTGTGAAAGGGCAAGGCCTGCTATGAGAAGATCGTAAGGTCCGATTGGTATTCCTTTTTTCTCAAGTTGTGCACGAATTACAGCAGCTTCTTCAGCAGCCGAACGATCCGGATCAATCAGGTTCAACAGCAAAAGAAATTTGACAAGAGCATCTTCGGAACGTTGTCTGAATTGGCTTTTTTCGACCCCATATTGAAGCTCAAAGAGCGTAATGGTTGAAATTGCAACATCCTGCGGCGAATGCTCCCGGAATCGTACAAGAATTTCAGGCGGGTGTTTTTTTATAAGGCAAAATTATCCTGTCCATCCTGTTAATCCTGTCTAAAAGACCCCATTTTTAAAATGCTTAAAGTGTCTCGGGCTGAGTGAATAATCGTGTCGCAAAAAATAATAATTACTTTTGCTTAATCAGCAGTCACGATTGGAGGTTGGCTGTATTTGATTGTTGAGCCATTCATTGTCAACAGTAAAGGCCTGTCCTGAAGAGTCAAAACCGGTAAGATCCCGCCTTGTTAATTTATTCCTGATTTTTTCAAAAAGTCTTACAATCTCCTCAGCATATAATCGTTCTCCGCAATGAAGACATACTTCAGCATTAATTTTTAGAATGGCTGTATTATTGCCACCATGCAGAATCTTTTCGACAATCTTATTTTTAAGCTCACCGCCACAAACCGGACATTTTTCAAAGGGTAACATCATTTTTATCTCTTTTCTCTTCTTTTCCGAAAGTTGATCCATCGATCCGGATCGGGTCTATATACCGTTATCAAAACAGCCCATTGATTTTCTCCATTAAAAGCCCAAACACTATGGATATGATCGCCTCCGAAAGTTTGTCCGCAAATCAGGCAACTCGGATATGGTTTATCATCAGAATATTGTTCAATAATTTCGCCATGCAGTACTGAAAAAAATATCTCATCAAAAGTCAAATCGTCACTTTCTGCCTCTTCATCAGCATGTTCGGTTATTTTAATACGATGATTTTGTATTGAATTATTAATTTCCTTAATATTCAAATCTCTTCCCGCTTACCCATAACCCATTCGTGTTTGGCTTCATCAGGTGAAACTACGAAAAATTATACAGTCCGTTTATTGAATTGTAAATGTATGTTTTTACGATGTTAATGGTCAGCAGGCAAAATTATCCTGTCCATCCTGTTAATCCTGTCTAAAAGACCCCTGTTTTATAATGTTTTTTGCATTAGTCTCAAATTCATATAAAACAGCATCAAAAGTACTATTTTCTTATCGTTCTTTATGTCCCATTTTCTGCGTAGATCATTCTCGTTTTTTTCAAAGCTGAATAACTCGACATTAACCCAATTGGGAAAGAGTGAAGTATTATTCGGTGAAACTCCAAGTTTGTGAATACGTTCAAGCATGCTATTTGAGATTGTAGAAACATGATCAAATCGCCGCATAAAAAAGCTTTCGATAGAGACCAATATTTTTTTCAGTATCCCGGATTCGGAAAACTCAAGTCCGAAAAAAGCTTCAACCTCACTCTTCCCAATCTTCAATTTTGAGGTCTGACACCCGTGCAAACTCCCGAGTGTTATGTGTTACAAGAATGGCTTTATGCGCCACCGCGATAGAGGCAATCATTAAATCATTCGGTCCGATCGGGGTTCCCTGACGAAATAGTGACGAACGGATTTGTCCATAGTTTCGGGCGGCATCATCATCAAAAGTTAGCGATGTAAGTGGTTTAGAAAATATAAGCTGAACATTTAGCATAATGGCCTTGGTTTTATTTTATAATTCCACTCTCCATGGAAACCATCCCTCTCGATAGCAATCTTTCGGAGTTCTTCATCAGAGACTTTGATGCCGGTCTTGTA
>NZ_JBAMMY010000056.1:0-1635 GCF_051233685.1 Desulfobacterium sp. N47 | reverse complement strand
AGGCAAATGTAGCTAAGAACCACCAACCATATGGATTCCAGCCTTTAGTACTGTCTAAAATATAAAAACAGCAAGGAGCATCCCAAGAAGTATAAATATTATAGGACTGTTGTGCATCTTATTTTGCTGCATATCTCTCATTTTTCAATTTAATGCTCAAGATAACAACTGGCTCATCTGCCGGAATGAAGCGAAGCGGAATTCCGGTCAGGTGCAGCCTCTTGTTCGGCAATTTGTCGGCCCTGTCGGCGCACAAGCCTTTTTTTTACTTTGCTTTGACGCTTCCGAATATCTTCGAATATGACTCCTAAATCAAAATTATGTTTCTCCGCTAACTTTTCTCGTATCTTTCTTACTTCATCAACTATTGGATCATCGTACATGGCATTATACCCCCATTAATTCTTCCGGAGTGCAAATCACCGGCATATTGAATCCTTTTGCATTGCAAATGACTGATACTCTTCGAATGAGTTGTGCGTTTGCCAAATGTCTGCAATTCCATGTCAAAAGGTAATCGACATTGTTCACTGCAGCAATGGCTATATGAACAGCGTCGTTAACAGCCTTTTTAGGAATAGCTTCTGCTTCAATCATTGCTTCTGCCAAATGCTCCGCTTCAACTGATGCTTCTAAAACTGGAAACCGGGAAATTTCTTTCATCCTTCTCATGGAAGCCTCGTTATCACCAGCCTGAATCTCATCAATTACTACCTGTGAAATAAAACATTCGAATTCCCGCCGACGAGTGGTCCACCATTCGTTTGTCGTCTGTTGATGGGCAGCAACCAAAATGTCTCTGCTATGTCGAGAAATCAAGTAACTGATAACAGTTGTCTCAATATAAACTGACTCCATAAGATTTGTTCCTTATAATGTATTTTCAAAGTCCTGAACAATAAAGTTAATTCAAATCCAGCTTATGTATGCCCATCCTATCTACAAAATAAACATTTAATTTTTCAATATGACTGAAATTCTTTTCATTCCTAAATAAGTACTTAACAGAATTTTTATCAAACGCGTTACCATTAAATGATAAATTTCCTCTGTAATAGTATAGGGCAAAGGCTCTTTGCAAATAATCGCAATGCTGGGAAAGCCGTCTAACGTCTTTTATAAAATCTTGTAACTGATGCCCTTTCCCGTATGTTGGTTCATCATCAATTTTATATTCTACGGCGTAACATGGTTGATTATTTGAGAAGCATTCTTTTGTATGAGTATACCTTTTTGCCCATTTTTTTACAACTACAAGATCAAAACGGCTTCTTACCTATCTTTAACTCTCCACTGAGTAGAAACGATAAAATCATTATAAGTCTCAATTTCCTTGTCAATCAATGAATAGTGTTTTGCCAATACGTCAGATTCGCTTATAAGAAACGGCGACTTCATACAAGCATCCAATAATATCTTTTCTTTTGATATCAAAAATGATTCCAATTTTTCATTCATACTATTCATATCTAAGTCCTGTTTCCTGGCGAACGACGGAAATAACCCACGCCGCCGCCGTTAATGGATTTAAAAAGGTACTTACTCGGCGTTGGGTTCATTGATTTGTTATAAAAGGATTGTAATATGCAAAACATAAACGCCAAAAATAAGAACGCAATAACGTCTTTTACCTTC
>NZ_JBAMMY010000053.1:0-41027 GCF_051233685.1 Desulfobacterium sp. N47 | reverse complement strand
AAAAGTTGACGTAAGTGCTTGAAATACTTGGTATATAAATTGCAACGCATTTTACATGCCATCTTTTTATGTTTTGTGAAAAAATATCGCAAAATTTTAAAACCATGTTTGAACGGCTTCAAAAACAGTGAAACTTTAGATAATAATTTTTGTTGAAATTTAACCCGATATCTATTAAATCTTCAAAATAATTTAATAATCCTTTCTGAATATCTTCCTGGATACAGAGATATTTAGAATGTATAATTACTTTTCTTAACCTTACAAGACAAACAGATTGCCGGGAAACAGGGTAGCGTTTGCCTTCCTTAACAGCCATAAAGTGTAAATTAAGAACCGGAGCAATCAATGGCCAAAGCCGATAAAAACAACATTAAAGAAGAACCTATAGAAAAACAACTCTGGAAGGCTGCTGATAAGCTCAGAAAAAACATCGATGCGGCCGAATATAAGCACATTGTTTTAGGGTTGATGTTTCTCAGATATATTTCCGATGCCTTTGAAGATTTGTACAACAAACTGAAAAATGGTGATGGCGAATATGCAGGAGCGGATCCTGAGGATAAAGACGAATACAAGGCCGAAAATGTCTTCTTTGTGCCTGAAAAAGCACGCTGGGCATATCTGCTGGCAAAAGCCAAACTGCCGGAAATCGGCAAGGTTGTTGACGAGGCTATGGATGCCATTGAAAAGGATAACCCATCCCTTAAGGATGTTTTACCCAAGGTATTTGCAAGAAGCAATCTTGATCCCACCAATCTTGGCGGTTTGATAGACCTGGTTGGCAACATTGCCATGGGCGCTGCCAAAGCCCGCAGCGCCGATATATTAGGCCATGTTTTTGAATACTTTCTCGGCGAATTCGCACTGGCTGAAGGCAAAAAGGGCGGCCAGTTTTATACCCCCCGAAGTGTTGTTGAATTGCTAGTGAAAATGCTGGAGCCATACAAAGGCCGGGTTTTTGATCCATGCTGCGGCTCCGGCGGCATGTTTGTGCAGTCGGAAAAATTTGTGGCCGATCATCAGGGCAAGGTGAGCGATATCTCTATTTACGGGCAGGAGAGCAACCACACCACCTGGCGGCTGGCCAGGATGAACCTTGCGATCCGGGGCATCGACAGTTCCCAGGTGAAATGGAATAATGAAGGCTCGTTTTTGAATGACAGCCATAAAGACCTCAAAGCCGACTATGTGATTGCCAATCCGCCCTTTAACGACAGCGACTGGAGCGGTGAAATTCTTAAAAAAGACGGTAGATGGAAATACGGGATACCGCCATCTGGTAACGCCAACTATGCATGGATACAACACTTCCTATACCACCTAAGCCCAAGCGGCCAGGCCGGTTTTGTTTTAGCCAAGGGTTCTTTGACATCTAAAACTTCCGGTGAAGGAGATATCCGCAAGGCGCTGATTGAGGATAGAATGGTGGACTGTATCGTTAACCTGCCGGCCAAGCTGTTTCTGAATACACAGATTCCCGCCTCTTTATGGTTTTTGAGCCGCAACAGGGCAAACGGCAAGTTCCGCAACCGCACCAATGAAATCTTTTTTATCGATGCCCGGAATATGGGTTACCTTATCAACCGCAGAACACGGGAACTTTCGGCAGAGGACATCAACACAATCTCGGGAACATATCATAACTGGCGAAATCCGGACGGCAATTATGAGGATGTGAAAGGTTTCTGCAATTCAGCATCCATTGAACGGGTGAAGGAACTGGATTATGTGCTGACACCCGGCCGGTATGTCGGCTTGCCCGATGATGAGGATGATTTTGATTTTAATGAGAGATTTAGCAAGTTGAAATCCGAGTTCGAGGAGCAGTTGAAAGAGGAAGAAAGATTGAATGCTTTAATTAAAGACAATTTGAAAAAGATAGAAATCAAAGTATAAAAAAGTTAAGTTAAATTTCCTCTTATTTTACTTTAAGCGCCTAAGGTAAAATAAAAAATGTTTTATTTTACCTTGGAGTCTAAAATGGACATTAAAGATTTTAAATTTAGGATGCAAAGAAAAACCTTGGGAAAATCGAGGTGGTAAATGGCTAAAATTGAGGTGCAGGGAACTGAAATAACCATATATTCATATAGTGAGAAAGACTATATTTGTATAACCGATATCGCCAGGCATAAGAATGCAGAAAGAACTGACGACCTGATTCGAAATTGGATTAGAAATAGAAATACTGTCGAATTTCTCGGTATTTGGGAACAGCTCAATAATCCGGATTTTAAACCCGTCGAATTCGACGGGTTTAAAAAGCAGGCAGGTCTTAACAGTTTTACTCTTACACCAAAACAATGGATCGAAAAAACAGGTGCAATCGGGCTTATTTCCAAAGCCGGACGATACGGAGGAACTTACGCTCATAAAGATATCGCATTCGAGTTTGCCTCATGGATATCCGTTGAATTCAAGCTATATTTGATTAAAGAATTCCAACGTCTTAAAGACCAGGAAAGAAAACAACTTGGCTGGGACATCCGCCGGAATTTGGCTAAAATCAATTACCGGATTCATACCGATGCCATTAAAGAAAATCTTATTCCCCCAGAACTGAGCAAAACCCAGATCAACCAGATTTACGCAACAGAAGCGGACATTCTGAACATGGCCCTTTTCGGCATGACCGCAGCACAATGGCGGGAAGCAAACCCCGATAAAAAAGGAAACATCCGGGATTATGCCGATATCTCGCAGTTGGTCTGCCTGTCGAATCTTGAAAACCTGAACGCTCTTTTTATCAATGATGGACTTACCCAGGATGTGCGGCTTGAACGACTGAATAAAATCGCTATTCAGCAGATGCGAATATTGACGGATGATGATGGGATTAAAAAGCTGGAGGCGGAATGATGGTGGGATGGAGGAAATGTAAGCTGAGGGATGTTATAGCTTCTAACGTTCAAAGCATCAATAAAGATTATCCACATAAGACTATTCAATATTTGGACACAGGTTCAATTACTTGTGGCAAAATCGAGTCTTACCAAGAGATTATGCTGGAAAATACGCCAAGCAGAGCCAAACGATTGGTAAGAGAACATGATATCATTTATTCTACCGTAAGACCTATCCAAAGACATTATGGCTTCATTGTAAACCCACCAGCAAACCTTGTTGTTTCAACAGGATTTTCTGTGATCAAAACTAACCGAGAATTGGCAGAGCCGTTATTTATTTATAATTTTCTTACTTCAAATGAAATTGTAGAAGTACTGGATGTTATAGCAGATGGCTCAACCTCCGCGTATCCATCATTAAAACCATCCGATATTGAAAATTTAGATATTCTTCTTCCCCCTCTCCCCGAACAAAAAGCCATCGCCTCCGTCCTTTCCAGTCTCGATGGCAAAATAGACCTGCTCCACCGCCAGAATAAAACGCTGGAAGCCATGGCCCAAACGCTTTTCAGGCAGTGGTTTGTGGAAGAAGCGCAGGAGGACTGGCAGGATGGGAAATTTCCAGATGAATTCGATTATGTAATGGGGGCTTCACCACCGGGTGAAAGTTATAATGAAACTGGTGTTGGTATTCCGATGTTTCAAGGCAATGCCGATTTTGAATTTCGATTTCCGAAAAGAAGGATATTTACGACGGATCCCAAAAAATTTGCTGAAAAATATGATACGCTTGTTAGTGTTCGTGCACCGGTAGGCGCACAAAATATGGCAAATGAAAAATGTTGTATTGGCCGTGGGGTCGCAGCTTTTCGATACAAGCGAAACAATGGCTATTACACATACACCTATTTCAAAATGAAATCTCTGATGAAAGAAATTCAGTCATTCAATGATACAGGAACAGTCTTTGGGTCAATAAGTAAAGCTGATTTCGAGGCATTTGAAATTATTATTCCTCCAAGCGAACTGGTTGACAGGTGTCAAGCTGAGATTAAACCGATTGATGATAAGGTAATTACAAACATTATTCAAATCCACACCCTTGAAAAACTCCGTGACACCTTGCTGCCGAAGTTGATGAGCGGTGAAGTGCAGGTTAAATATGAAGCAAAATAAGGTACTGTAGAAATGGAACGGCTGAAAAAGGTAATCGAGCAATACGATTTGCTCTCAAGGGGGAATGCTGATGACTACCTCTGATTTAATAAAACAATTGTTTTTGTCCTTTCATGAAAAGGATAATGAAGCTTTTTTTCAGGCGGCGCGGGAATATATCGAACACGAAAAAAGGAAAAAACACACCATGGTTGCGAAAGAGCTGGAAAAGGCTCTTTACGCTGCAAACGGTTCTTCGGAAAGAGGGAAACGGTTTAAGAACACGCTACCCATACCAAGGGATACGGAAAAGGGGTTTCCGTTACTTGAAATACAAAACTTCGATATCAGCCTGGACAGCCTTTTAATTTCGGCGGAGACAAAACAACAGTTGGAACAAATTATCAGGGAATTTAAAGATGCGGACGTTTTCGCTACCTATAATCTCATAAATAAAAGGAAAATCCTTCTTTGCGGCAAGCCCGGTACGGGAAAGACATTTTCGGCGCGGATAATCAGTTCCGTCCTGCAAATTCCTCTGGTGTATGTCAGATTTGACTCCATTATTTCATCGTATCTTGGCGAAACGGCTTCAAATCTAAGGAAGGTTTTCGATTTTGTCGAAAGCGGAATGTGGATAACTCTTTTTGATGAGTTTGATATTATTGGTAAGAATAGAGATGATAATCACGAACACGGAGAAATAAAGAGGGTTGTCAATAACTTTCTTCAAATGCTCGATAACATCAAGGGAGACAGCATAATACTGGCCGCGACTAATCATCAGTACATGCTTGATCCGGCGATATGGCGGCGTTTTGATGATATTATTTACTACGAACTTCCCGATGAAAATATCAGGAAAGCATTGTTTGAACTCTATCTGAGACCAATTAAAAAAGACCCTGATATTAATTTGCCAAAAGCGGTCAATATGACACATGGACTCTCTCCTGCCGATATTAAGATGATAACTGAAGAAGCTATGAAATTATCAATTCTTGATTCAAGGAGTTGCCTTAGGCAAGATGACATTGAAAAGGCAATCAATAAATTCATCCGCAGAGAAAAAGTCAAAAACAATCAAATGGGAGATGTATAATGGAAAAATATGACCATTTGAAACTTCCAATTTATAGTGGCAATTTAGAACGTCAGAAAAGGGGCGGTGGCGGTGTTTACAGTATTCCCGATGGGAGAAATAAAGCAGCCTTTTCACAAGAGTCAAAACAAAAAGCGGAAGCAATTGTTCAATCATTTTCTGTGTTAAAGGATAAATTTTCTGGCAGAATCAATCCATCCTTAATTTATGAGATTGAAATAAATCAGAGTGTATCACCAGATGCATTTGAGAAAACACTTTCATCCATGGGAATCCATGTCCTTTCTGTTGCTGAAAACAGGAAGGGATATTGGGTTGTTTTTAGCGATGACGATACGTTGAGCCAATTCAAGTCCAAACTTGCAACATATGGCAGCGAGGAGGAACGCAAATATGATTTTTTTAATGCTATTGATTCCTTTTTCACAAGAACTGGATTTGGCATTAACGGCATGATAAAACCTGAACTTGTCGAATATGGCGGCAATCTTATCTTGTATGATTTCCATGAAAGGATCACCGAGGATAGAGGGGGGAAAATTGCCCTATTAAATAATCGAACAACTGAAGACATTATTCAATATGATTGCGGTACCAGTTTTTCCGCTCCTAAAGTGGCTCATCTTGCCGGGAAGATTATAAATAATTTTCCACAAAGGTCAGGTAATTTCATTAAAAATATGCTACTTATCGGTGCGGATTATCCTTACAGACCAAGTAAAAACTTTTATCAAACTGCTAATAAAAAAACCGCTGAAGCAGCTCATCTGGCTATTTGCGGTTATGGCTTGAGTAGCTTTGAAAGAGCTATATTTTCATTTGGCAACAGGGTGGTTCTCTGGGATGAAGGACAAATCGGATTAAATCAGATGAAGGTTTATTCCCTTCAGCTTCCCGATATCTTCTTTTCCGAAGAAGGAAAAAAGAAAATAATGGTTGCCCTTACCTTCAATCCTGAAACCCGCCTTACTCGTGGAGACAGCTATCTGGGGAACCGAATGGAATTCCACCTTTTCCATTCGATCAATCCTCAAATATTAATGGAAAAATACGGCATACTCACTGAACAAGCAGAGGAACTTGGGGTACCGGAAGCATTAACAAAATTTGAAATTGATTTCTTCCCTGGTGGGAACACAAGAAAGGCCGGTTGCCATCAAAAAGCGTGGAAGGAATACAAGCGGCAACCCAAGAGTATTCCTGCAACTCCAATTTCACTAGTCCTGCTTAATTTTAATAAATGGATTACTGATGAGAACAGGATGCAGGACTACTGCATTTCTGTAGTATTTGAACACGAGAGGGAGATAGCACTTTATAATGAAATAAGAACAAATATTCAAACAAGAGTTCGTGTTTAGATCATGGTGAGGTATTTATAACTTTGAATAAAATCACCGAATCGGAAATCGAAAAATTTACCATCGAAATGCTGGAAAAATCCGGTTACCAATATATCTACGCTCCGTCCATTGCTCCTGACAGCGAAACCCCGGAACGTGAATCCTTTGAGGAAGTACTACTATTGGATCGGCTTCGGGCAGCAGTCGGCAGAATCAACCCATCAGTACCAGCGGATATCAGAGAAGATGCTATAAAGCAGATACAACGGATTCATTCTATCGATCTTATTGCAAATAATGAAGCTTTCCATCGCCTGCTCACAGAAGGCATCAAGGTAAATATTCACAAGGGAGGCCACAGCCGGGGTGATCTGGTCTGGCTTATTGATTTCAAGAATCCGGATAACAACGATTTCCTGGTTGCAAACCAGTTCACTGTAATTGAGCGTAAGGGCGTATTGCAATACGCCCCAACAAACAAACGTCCGGATATAATTCTTTTTGTAAACGGTTTGCCTCTGGTAGTCATCGAACTGAAAAACCCGGCTGATGAAAACGCAACGGTCAAATCGGCCTTCAGGCAGTTCCAGACTTATAAGCAGGCAATCCCCAGCCTGTTTACGTATAACGGCATTATGGTTATTTCCGATGGGCTGGAAGCTAAAGCAGGTTGTGTTTCCGCGGGGTTCACCCGCTTTATGTCCTGGAAAACAGCAGACGGCAAGGTTGAAGCCTCACCTTTAATAGGCCAGTTGGAAACTCTCATCAAAGGAATGCTTGATAAGAAAACTTTGCTTGATCTTATCCGCCATTTTATTGTTTTTGAAAAAATCAAAAAAGAAGATAAAGAAACCGGGATTATCACTATTCAAACTGTGAAAAAACTTGCATCCTATCACCAATACTATGCCGTAAACAGGGCTGTGGAATCAACACTTCGGGCATCCGGTTACCGCAGAACCGAAAAAGAGAGATCGGACAGGTTTGAGATAAAGGAATCGCCTGCAAGCTATGGACTTGCGGGTGTAGACTCTCAACCTATGAAAGACAGAAAGGGCGGGGTGGTCTGGCACACACAGGGAAGCGGCAAATCACTGTCTATGGTATTTTATACCGGTAAAATTGTTCTTGTCATGGATAATCCCACAGTCGTGGTTATTACCGATAGAAACGATCTGGACAACCAACTGTTTGATACCTTTGCCGCATCAAAGCAACTTTTAAGGCAGGAGCCTGTGCAGGCGGAAAACAGGGGGCACTTGAAAGAGCTTCTCAAGGTAGCATCGGGCGGAGTAGTTTTTACTACTATTCAAAAATTTCAGCCTGAGGAAGGCAATGTTTACGAAACACTTTCTGAGCGGGAAAATATCATTGTCATTGCTGATGAAGCCCATAGGACACAGTACGGCTTTAAAGCCAAAACGATAGATGACAAGGACAAGAACGGAAATGTGATCGGTAAAAAGGTTGTGTACGGGTTTGCCAAGTATTTGAGGGATGCCTTGCCCAAAGCAACCTATCTTGGTTTTACCGGAACGCCTATTGAAAGCGATGATGTGAACACCCCGGCAGTCTTTGGAAATTATGTTGATATTTATGATATTGTCCAGGCAGTAGAAGACGGTGCAACGGTTAAAATATATTATGAAAGCAGACTGGCTAAAATAAACCTGAGTGAGGAAGGCAAAAAGCTTGTTGCTGAAATGGATGACGAGCTTGATCAGGGCGAAGTTACCGAAACGCAAAAGGCGAAGGCAAAATGGACGCAACTGGAAGCGCTTGTAGGAAGTGAAAACCGGATAAAACAGATTGCACAGGATATTATCGATCATTTTGAGCAGCGGCAGGAAATATTTCCTGAAGGAAAAGCAATGGTCGTTGCCATGTCCCGCCGTATTGCAGCCGATTTATATAAGCAAATAATCGGCATTAGACCAAGGTGGCATAGTGAAGATCTGAAAAAAGGCGCTATAAAAGTTGTCATGACATCAGCATCCTCCGACGGCCCCGAAATAGCCAAACATCATATGACAAAAGAACAGCGCAGAGTGTTGGCAGACCGGATGAAAGACCCTGAAGATAACCTCAGGCTGGTTATTGTGCGTGATATGTGGCTTACCGGCTTTGATGTACCTTCCATGCATACACTTTACATAGACAAACCCATGAAAGGCCATAACCTGATGCAGGCCATCGCCAGGGTAAACCGTGTCTATAAGGACAAACCCGGCGGGTTGGTGGTGGATTATCTTGGGATTGCTTCGGACCTGAAAAAAGCGTTGTCGTTTTATTCGGACAGCGGCGGCAAGGGCGACCCGGCGATCACTCAGGAAAAAGCGGTACAGATGATGCTTGAGAAACTGGAGATCGTTTCGCAGATGTTTTATGGGTTTGCTTATGAGAATTATTTCGAGTCGGATACGAGGACAAAGCTTTCGTTGATTCTGTCGGCGGAAGAACACATACTTGGCCTGGAAAACGGGAAGAAAAGATATATCAATGAAGTAACTTCCTTATCGCAGGCATTTGCCATAGCTATTCCGCATGAACAGGCAATGGATGTAAAAGAAGAGGTTGCATTTTTTCAGGCAGTCAAAGCGCGCCTGGCCAAATTCGATATTACCGGTACAGGCAGGACGGATGAGGATATTGAGACAGCAATAAGGCAGGTTATTGACAAAGCATTGGTGAGTGAGCGGGTAATTGATGTCTTTGATGCAGCCGGGATCAAAAAGCCGGATATTTCCATTCTTTCGGAAGAATTTCTTCTGGAAGTCAAGAACATGGAACATAAGAACATTGCCCTTGAAGTTTTGAAGAAGTTACTTAATGACGAGATAAAAGCAAGAATTAAAAAGAACCTGATTCAGGGTAAATCCTTAATGGAAATGCTGGAAGATTCCATCAAGAGGTATTACAACAAGATTATCACCGCCGCAGAAGTCATTGAAGAACTTATCGCCTTAGGCAAAGACATCCGGCAGAAAGATAAAGAACCTCAGGAGATGGGGCTTTCTGATTTCGAATATGCTTTCTATACTGCCATAGCTAATAACGAAAGCGCCCGCGAAGTAATGGGAAAAGATAAATTAAGGGAACTTGCCGTAGTGCTTTTTGAAAGAGTGAGGCAAAATACTTCGATTGACTGGACTATCAAGGAAAGCGTAAAGGCAAAACTGAAGGTCATAGTAAAGAGAACCTTACGACAGTATGGCTATCCGCCGGACATGCAGAAACTGGCAACCGAAACGGTTTTAAAGCAGGCTGAAATGATTGCGGAAGAAATTATGCAAGGTAAATAATTTCCTGCAACACTAAAAATTCTGCAAATTAATAGCTTGTGGCATAACTGCCACATCTCCGGGTTCCAGCCGTTTCTCTTTTTGTGATATTTTTTGTTTATCACAGTTTCACCCAAACCTTTGATAAGAAGAATGTATGAAGGAGTTACTTTGATCTTGGAGTACGGGTCCTGTTGTGAATTTTTTATTATTATTATAATGAATTGATATTTTTCGTTTATACGGTAGATTAATGGCAGTCGATTAACACTAAGCCAAATTCATTTATCCAGTTTTTAATATTTGACTACTTGGAGGATTCAGATGGGTATTCTTGAAGGAAAAATTGCTATTGTGACAGAAGCAAGCTCAGGAGTGGGCAGAGGCTGAACTGTTCGGCGGGAAACGGTCTACTGTGGGCAAGCAGCTATTTATCGGGGTGCCCACAATAAGACCTTTAAATCTTGATCCTTGAAATCTTTTCAATTTCATCATTTCATCAGAAAATGATTTCTTATTACTCTTCTATAGCTGATTCGGAAATCTTTAGCGGATGGGCTTTTAAATATTCAAGCCTGTTTAAACCATTTATATAGGCCTTGGTGCTTGCAGTAATGATATCGGGATCAGCTCCTCTGCCCATGGCTTCCAGCCCATTTTCTTTAAGCCTGACTGTAACTTCGCCCTGAGAATCGGTTCCGCCGGAAAGTGAGCTTACTGAAAACCGCATCAATTCGGAAGTAGTGCCGGTTAAGCGGGAAATAGTATTGAAAGCGGCATCTATTGGCCCGTTACCATAGCCTGCTCCCTGAACCGACCTTTCGTTAATAATAAGCTTCACACTGGCCATAGGCAAAACAGTAGTTCCGGCTATAACATTTAAATATTCAAGCGAGAAGACATCTTTTGTCTGCAACAGACCTTCAGCAACTAAAACCTCAAGATCTTCATCCAGCACATGCTTTTTCCTGTCGGCAAGCTCTTTAAATTTTATAAACAACTTATCCAGTTCTTCTGCTGAAAGAACATAACCCATGTCATTAAGGTGAGCCCTAAGGGCATGGCGCCCCGAATGCTTGCCTAAAACCATTTTATTGGTATTTAATCCTATTGTTTCCGGTTTCATGATTTCATATGTCATGGGGTTTTTTAATACCCCGTCCTGATGAATACCGGACTCATGAGCAAATGCATTCGCTCCTACAATAGCTTTGTTGGGTTGAACCTGAATACCTGTAATCATACTTACCAGACGGCTGGTAGGATAAAAATATTCCGTCTTTATACCGGTGGTCATCGGGAAATAATTGGGCCTGGTATTAATGGCCATGACGACTTCTTCCATCGAAGCATTTCCTGCTCTTTCTCCGATGCCGTTTATTGTAACTTCAGCTTGTCTTGCTCCTGCAACAATTGCCGCAAGTGTGTTTGCCGTTGCAAGACCCAGATCATTATGGCAATGGACGCTAAAAATAGCCTTATGAATATTTGGAGTATGGACCCTGACATATTTGATCAGTTCGGCAAATTCCTCAGGAACGGCATATCCTACAGTATCCGGCAGATTAATAGTACTGGCACCTGCTTCTATCGCCGCTTCAAATACTTTACATAAATAATCGCGGTCGCTTCGTGATCCGTCTTCTGCTGAAAATTCTATATTATCAGTAAATTTTTTTGCATGTTTTACAGCTTCAACCGATCTTTGTATTACTTCTTCTCTTGTCATATTCAGCTTATATTTCAAATGCAGATCCGAAGTGGCAATAACAGTATGGATTCTTGGATATGCAGCATCTTTTATTGCTTCCCATGCCCGGTCGATATCCGGTATGTTGGCTCTGGCCAAAGCTGCAATCTGGGCATTTCTTATTTTTCCGGATATTGCCGAAACCGCTTCAAAGTCTCCTTCCGAGGTTGCAGGAAAGCCGACTTCGAGTATATCTACACCAAGCTTTTCAAGTTGTGTTGCAACTCTTAATTTCTCAGCAGTATTCATGCTGGCGCCGGGTGATTGTTCTCCGTCTCTTAATGTAGTATCAAAAATATATATGCGTTCACTCATATCTTCTCCTTTGCAAATAGCAGCAAATTCTCCTTTATTCTATAAAATATTTTATACAAGTTTTGTTAATTTATACTGAAAGCTGTCCGCAAGCGCATGCCAGCTTGCTTCTATAATGTCTTCCGAAACTCCTATGGTACTCCAGATATCATCTTTGTCCCGCGATTCGATTAAAACCCTGACTTTTGCGGCAGTACCGTCGCGGCCATCCATAACTCTTACCTTAAAATCAACAAGCCGCATTGAATCAAGATCGGGATAAAATTTGGCAAGGGCTTTGCGCAACGCATTATCAAGGGCGCTCACCGGCCCGTGTCCTTCGGCGGCAGTTATCTCGGTTTTGTCATTAACTGATATTTTGATTGTAGCATGAGCAGTGCACGGCCTGTCTTTATCTTTTTCGACCGTTACCCTGAAAGATTCCAGATCAAAAAGCGGCTTGAACTGATCGGTATATTTTTCTATCAATATCCGAAAAGATCCGTCTGCTGTATCAAACTGGTACCCTTCCTGTTCAAGACGCTTTATCTCGGATACTATTTTGCGGCTGTCAAACCCTTTATTTCCAAGTTCGATATCAAGCTCTTTTGCTTTATACTCCACATTACTTTTGCCGGACAGATCCGAGATAAGTACGCGGCGGGTATTTCCCACAAGCTCAGGATTCATATGTTCATATGCTCTGGGCTCTTTCATAATGGCGCTGACATGCACGCCGCCTTTATGGGCAAAAGCGCTTTTTCCTACAAAAGGCCTGCTTTTTAACGGAATCATATTTGCGGTTTCACATACGAAACGGGACAATTTCGTCAATTTGGAAAGATTCTCATAGGGAAAACACTGCCGGTTCATTTTATGGCAAAGTATGGGAATAACCGAAGTCATATCGGTATTTCCGCATCTTTCACCGTACCCGTTTACAGTTCCCTGGATCATTATCGCGCCGGCTTTAACAGCTGTTATTGAATTTGCTACTGCAAGGCCGCAATCATTATGCGCATGAATCCCTATTCTGACCGCCTCTTTTTCACCATAATATTTTTCAAGTACTCTTTGGGCATCCTTTGTGATTGTTTCAATCTCAAAAGGAAGCGAACCACCGTTTGTATCGCAAAGCACAATAATATCGGCACCGCTTTTTGCAGCAGTTACAAGTGTTTTGAGCGCATATTCGCTGTTATCCTTATATCCGTCAAAAAAATGTTCGGCATCATAAATCGCCTCACGGTTATTATGTTTCAAATACTCTATAGTATCTTTTATCATTTCAAGATTTTCTTCTAAAGTATTTTTCATAATCTGAACGATATGAAGCTCCCAACTTTTACCAAACACAGTAATAACCGGGGTGTCGCTTTCAATCAGGGCCTTTATACTGGGATCATCATCAGGAGAAATACCGGATCTTCGTGTAGCGCCAAATGCTGAAAGACGACTGTTTTTAAATTTGGTTCGTTTTGCTAAATCGAAAAATTGCTTGTCTCTTGGGTTGGAACCTGGCCATCCGCCTTCTATATAGTGTATCCCTATGTCATCTAACCTTTTTGCGATATCAAGTTTTTCATCGGCTGTAAAACTGACATTTTCTCCCTGGGTTCCATCCCTTAAGGTAGTGTCATATAATAGGATCGGTTCCATAATATTCTCCCGGAATAGTTGAACTTGTAAAACAATATTTTTCGCCGTAAAAACGAACAGCGAAAATCAATATTCGCTGTTCGATATTCGCTATTCGAAATTATATTACAAGTCCGCCTAAAATACTTATTTTCTGTTTTCAGGCCGAAGCGAACGGACGGCTGCTCCTGCTTTCCACATTTCGGAATTTTTTATTACATCAAGCTCTTTTCTTAATTTTACAAGGTAATCAGGAGCGCTGTTTACCTCAAGAACTCTTTTTGTTTCTTTGCCTGTTTTAACTCTATCGTACAGATCATCAAAAACCGGCGCAACTGCATCGCGAAATTTCGGAGACCAGTCCAGAGCGCCTCTTTGTGCGGTAGTACTACAATTTGCGAACATCCAGTCCATACCGTTTTCAGCTACAAGCCGGATAAGGCTTTGTGTCAGTTCTTCAACCGTTTCGTTAAATGCTTCGCTGGGGGAATGACCGTGTTTTCTTAGCAGGTTATACTGGGCTTCCATAACACCTGCGAGACAACCCATAAGAACACCTCTTTCACCTGTTAAGTCGCTGAATACTTCTTTTTCGAATGTTGTTGGAAACAGATAGCCTGATCCTATGGCGATTCCAAGAGCAAGAGTTCTTTCAGTCGCCCGGCCGGTATAATCCTGAAAAACAGCATAGCTGGAATTGATTCCGCTGCCATCCAAAAAGTTTCTTCTTACATTTGTTCCCGATCCCTTTGGAGCAACAAGTATAACATCAATATTTTCCGGAGGAATAATACCTGTCTGCTCTTTATATACAATGGAGAACCCATGTGAAAAATAAAGGGCGTTACCTTCTGAAAGGCATTTTTTTACTATAGGCCATGTAGCAACCTGACCGGCATCGGAAAGAAGTTCTTTTATAATTGTTCCTCTTGTTGCTGCTTCTTCAATTGAAAACAGCGTCTTGCCCGGAACAAAGCCATCGGCAATTGCCTTTTCCCAATAGGCGTCGCCTTCCATCTGACCGATGATTGTGGGAAACCCGTTGTCTCTTAAATTAAGAGCCTGCGCAGGCCCCTGAACGCCATAGCCAAGAATAGCTATGGTTTCATCTTTGAGCACTTCTCTTGCTTTATCAATAGTAAACTCTTCAGATGTAATAACTTCTTCCACTACTCCGCCAAAATCAATTTTTGCCATGATTTTCTCCTTGTTAGATATATATATTTATAGTCACAAATTTATCTGAACAGGGCTAATGTCCCTGTTTTTGCCAGTTTTTTAATTCCCATTGGTCTCAAAAGATTTACTATAGCATTAAGTTTTTCATCATTGCCGGTAACTTCTATAATAAAATGTTCAGGACCCACATCTATTACTTTTCCTCTGAATATATCAACGATTCGTAAAACTTCAGACCGCTGGCCGTTTTTTGCCATAACGTATATAAGAGCCATTTCTCTCTGAACCGATCTGGGTCCAGAAACTGTGCGAAGCTTTATCACGTTAATTAGTTTGTTAAGCTGTTTTTCGATTTGTTCCATTTCCGCAAGAGAGGATTTTGTAACAATGGTTATTCTGGAAATAAGAGGATCCATTGTTTCTGCAACGCATAAGCTGTCAATGTTAAATCCTCTTCCGCTGAACAAACCAACCACTCTGGAAAGAACCCCCGGCTTATTATCCACAAGCATTGTCAGTACATGTTTTTCTTCTGTCATAATTTTATTTTCCTTTTCGGTTCCTGATCTAAAATTTATAGTTTGCAAAAATCAAACTAAAAGCATTTCAGTGATAGGTGCTTCAGCAGGAACCATGGGATATACGTTTTCTTCTTTTTCAACCAGAAATTCCATTATAACCGTTTTATCCGAATTAAGGCCTTCGGTAAGAACAGGTATTACTTCTTCAGGCTTTGTTGCTCTTAAACCGAGTGCGCCATAGGCTTCTGCCAGCTTTACAAAATCGGGAGAGCATTCCATTGTAGTACAGGAGTAACGTTTACAGTAAAAAAGTTCCTGCCATTGCCTTACCATTCCAAGATACCCGTTATTCAGAATGACAATTTTTACAGGAAGGCGATACTGAACAGCGGTTGCCATTTCCTGTATATTCATCTGGATACTTCCGTCTCCGGCAATATCCACAACCAATTGATCAGGACAGGCAACCTGAGCGCCTATAGCTGCCGGAAGGCCGAATCCCATACAACCAAGACCTCCTGATGTAATAAAATGTCCCGGCTTGTCAAAATGATAATACTGAGCAGTCCACATCTGATTCTGGCCCACTTCAGTTGTTATTATCGCATCTCCTTTCGTAAGTTTAAAAAGAGTGTCTATAACATATTGCGGTTTTATTATATCTTTCTGCTCGTAGCAAAGAGGACTTTTTTCCTTCCATATTTTTATCCTGTTTAGCCAGCTTTCTCTTTTTTGAAAAAGATCGCCCAGATTTGCTTCATCAAACATCCGGTTAAGATGCTCTAGGGAAATACGGCAATCCCCGACAACAGGAACCGATACCGGAATATTTTTTCTTATGGAAGTAGGATCTATATCTATGTGTATAATTTTTGCATTTTTGGCAAATGAATCGGTTTTACCTGTAACACGGTCGTCAAAACGGACTCCTATCGCAATAAGAAGATCACAATCTCCAACCGACATATTAGCCCTGTAAGTTCCATGCATGCCTATCATTCCAAGCCAGAGCGGATCTGATGCCGGAAAAGAGCCGAGTCCCATCAATGATGTGGTAACCGGAATAACCGCTTTTCTTGCAAACTCAGTCAGTTCATTAGATCCTTTCGATAAAATCACCCCGCCTCCTGCAAAAATAACGGGTCTTTCAGCTTCACCGATCAGACTTATAATTTTTTGAAGCTGCCATAAATTAGGGTTATAAGTCGGTTTATATGATTTAAGATTTACTTCTGCCGGCAATTTAAATGCTGTGGTTGATTTTATAACATCTTTGGGCAGATCAACAAGCACCGGACCCGGGCGTCCCGATCTTGCCAGATAGAAAGCCTCTTTAAGAACTTCTGCAAGATCTTCTACTTTTGTTACAAGATAATTATGCTTGGTACATGACCTTGTGATACCCACTATATCAACTTCCTGAAAAGCGTCATTGCCGATAAGACGAGTCGGAACCTGGCCGGTAAGTATCACTACAGGTATGGAATCCATGTATGCCGAAGCTATGCCGGTTACAGTATTGGTAGCACCCGGGCCTGAGGTTACAAGACATACTCCAACCCGGCCGCTTGCCCTCGAATATCCGTCTGCAGCGTGTACTGCTCCCTGTTCGTGACGAACAAGGATATGACGTATGTCGGTTCTTTCAAGCTCATCGTAAATATCTATAACAGCGCCCCCCGGATACCCGAATATGGTATCCACTTCTTCACTCTTTAAAATTTCCATAAGAATCTGAGCGCCGGTCAGCATTTTATCTTCTTTATTTGTTTTCATAGTTCCTCTTAGCGTGTCGTGATATTATTTCGTAACTGCTCCCTGACTTGCAGAAGACACCATTTTTGAATATCTTGCCATATAGCCGTGAGAAATCTTAGGCTCCGGTTTTGACCATGCGGATAATCTTTTTCTGATTTCTTCATCGGAAACTTTAAGAGTTATTGTTTTGCCCGGAATATCGATAGCGATTATATCATTGTTCTCAACAATAGCTATAGGACCTCCCTGCATGGCTTCCGGAGAAATATGTCCGATTGCGGCGCCCCTTGTTCCCCCTGAAAAACGACCGTCCGTCAAAAGCGCAACATGGGCGTCCAGTTTCATTCCGGCTATAGCCGAGGTAGGAGTGAGCATTTCACGCATGCCGGGTCCTCCCATAGGCCCCTCATAACGCACAACAATAACATCCCCTTTTTGTATTTTTCCGGACATTATAGCGCCGGTTGCTTCTTCTTCCGAATTAAAAACTCTTGCCGGACCTTCATGTTTCAGCATTTCATCAAGCACGGCGGATTGCTTGACAACACAGCCGTCAGGAGCAATATTTCCGTAAAGCACCGCAAGGCCACCTACTTTGTGGTATGGCTCCCCGATTGGTCGAATAACACTGTTGTCAGTTATTTTAGCATTTTCTATATTTTCCTTAACACTTTTTCCGGAAACGGTTATACAATCGCCGCTAATAAGGTTTGCTCCGTAAAGCTCTTTTAACACGGCCTGTATACCACCTGCCCTGTCAAGATCTTCGATATGATGTTTACCGCCCGGACTTAATGAACAAAGGTGAGCTACATTCTTACTTACCTCATTTATCATACTAAGATCAAAATTAAAACTTGCTTCATTTGCAAGTGCCGCAAGATGTAAAACGGTATTGGTTGAACAGCCAAGAGCCATATCAACGGCAAGAGCATTTCTGAAAGCTTTTTCGGTTAATATCTGTCTTGGTGTAATATTTTTTTCCAGAAGTCTCATAATTTGCACACCGGCCTCTTTTGCCAACCTTATTCTGGCCGACATTACGGCAGGAATAGTACCATTACCCGGCAAACCCAGCCCGATTGCTTCCGTTAAACAGTTCATGGAATTTGCAGTAAACATTCCGGCACATGACCCGCATGTAGGACAAGCTGCATCTTCAATCAAGCCAAGCTCCTCCTCAGTCATTCTCCCGGAAAGCACAGCTCCTACGGCTTCAAAAACGCTGATTAAATCAATCTTGTCGGAAGCCGAGGCGTTGGGATTCCGCCCGGCCAGCATCGGACCCCCACTTATCACTATTGAAGGAATATCAAGACGTGCAGCAGCCATCAGCATTCCGGGGATAATCTTATCACAGTTTGGCACAAGCACAAGGGCATCAAATGCATGCGCCGTAGCCATAACTTCGATAGAATCAGCTATAAGCTCTCTGCTTGCAAGGGAATATTTCATTCCCACATGGTTCATTGCAATGCCGTCGCAAACCCCGATTACACCAAATTCAACAGGAGTTCCCCCACCCATATAAACTCCAGCCTTTACAGCTTCTACAATCTTATCAAGATGAATATGGCCCGGTATGATGCTGTTTGCGGAATTGGCGATACCGATAAGAGGTCTGTTAATTTCCATATCGGTATAACCCATTGCTTTAAAGAGGCTCCTGTGAGGTGCCCTTTCTATGCCTTTTTTTACAAGATCACTTTTCATGCTAATTCCCTCCAAAAAAAAACCGTTATCAGCTTTTTATGGTTGATAACGGTTTTTGTATTTTCTTTTTATGTGGTGAAAAGCTAAGCCATTACCAACCCATTTCCTCCGAGGGGAATAATTATCCCGACTAGGACTAGTAGTACAGCTACATTGCGAATAAGGTTGTTAACGGATAATATCTTCATAATTACAGTATATTTCGCTCCCCGATTTTCTTCCGTTATTAACAGCTATGAATTTTTGTGTCAAGAAATATTTTGTGTAATTATGTCGGATAATAAGAGAATTAAAATCTATGCTTTAAGCATCATTGTGCAGGCTTTGGATCATTTGCCGCCTAAAACGTTTCCGCCTTCGGATAATAACACACATAACAAAATTAATTTACTCTCAGCGGCTGAGTTCAGCGGATCTTCTTGCTGCAGCGGCTATGGCTTCCGTTATTATTTCTTTTACCTTCTTTTTTTCCAGTATCTTAAATGCCTCTTCCGTGGTACCTCCCGGAGAAGTTACGCGTTTTCGCAACAATTCCGGAGATTCATCCATTTCCTCCAAAAGAGCCACAGACCCTTTTAAAGTTGTAATGGTAAGTATTGTAGCATCATAAGGATCAAGACCTAAGTTTATGCCTCCCTGAATCATCGATTCAACAAGATAAAAAACATAAGCCGGACCGGAACCGGATAGAGCAGTGACAGCATCAAGAGCATCCTCTTTAAATTCAATTACTTTTCCCATTGCTTCAAGAATTGTTCTTACAATATTGATGTCATCCGGATTGGCATATCTGTTTGGAACCATTCCGGACATACCGGCTAAAACCAGTGCTGGAGTATTTGGCATAACTCTTATGATCGGAAGATTTATGATGTTTTCTTTGTTTAAAGGAGTATACAATATGCTTTCGAGTTTTTCCAAAGTGATCCCGGCGGCTATAGAAATAATAAGTTTCCTGCCCTGTAAGCTATAATCTTCCCGATTTACAATCTGGGTTAATACAGCGGGTACCTGCTGGGGTTTTACAGCAAGTATTACTATATCACTCATTGAAAATACCTTAAAATTATCATTTGTAACTGAAATGCCATAGTTCTTTTTCAGTGAATCCAGTCTTTCCTCGTTTACATCGCTTGCAACAACCTTTGAAGCAGCGATAATTCCAGACTTAGTTATAGCTCCTATAAAAGCTTCAGCCATATTTCCGGCTCCGATAAAACCAGCTTTCCTGTTAAGCTTAGCCATGTAACCTCCCAATCCTTCATTGAAAAAAATATAATTGTTCTGTTGAATAAATATTTGCAAAAATTGCATATGTCAATGATTTTTAACAAAATCTCTTGACTATTCTTTGAAAATATAATTAGTTATCAAAAGATCTTACTTAGTGAAAAGTAAATAATCAGTCAATAACATATGGTTAAAACAAAAAAATAGATGACTTGCAAAAAATCCGTCTTTGCTTATCAGGCGGTTATTATACAAGACCTTTGAAAAAACTTAATTTTTTCAAATTCAAAAAGATAGAAATACAAGTATCATATGTTATTTAACATTTCAAAGTCATCTTAATATCATTTTATTATGAGGTCATTGATGTTCATTCTTGGAAATTTTCTTGCTGCTTCTGCTGTGGTAATCGGATATGTATTAAGGCTCTATATGTGGGTAATAATTGTACGCGCTATTTTATCATGGGTAAACCCCGATCCCTATAATCCCATAGTCAGGTTTATTCACAACATAACCGAGCCTGTTCTATATCCCATTCGTTCAAGAATTCCAAATATGGGTGGGTTAGATCTTGCTCCTATTATTGTTATTCTCGCAATAGTTTTTTTGGAAAACTTTCTTGTCACAACCCTTCAAAAACTTGCTTTCATGCTTTCATGATATTTAATTATATAAGTAGGAGTACAAAATGAAATTGACGCCTCTTGATATTTTTCAACGAAAATTCAAGATAAGTTTCAGAGGATTCGATGTCGAAGAAGTAGATGGATTCCTTGAAGATATTGCAGATGCTTACCAATTATTAATAAATGAAAACGACCAGTTGAAAAATGAAACCGAAAGGCTCAGACAAGATATCAGAGAGCATATAAATCGCGAAGAAACTTTTAAGATGGCTCTTATAAATTCCCAGAATGTTATTGAACAGATAAAAGACAATGCCCGGAAATCAGCTGAGGTAATTGTTGCTGATGCTGAAGTAAAAGCCGAAATGATTTTAAGCAGTGCAAACAACAGACTGGTTCAGTTGCAAAATGATATTTCAGAGCTTAAGAGACAGCGAATTCAGATGGAAGCTCAGATTGGATCAATAATAGAAACTTACTCCAGGCTTCTTGAAATGAGCAGAGAAGAACAAAATGATATTAATCCGGAAGAATCGGTAATTGAGCCTTTCAATCAATCCGTTTAGATGGTTATGTTAATTAGCTGTTTTAAATGATATATTCAATATTGGCATACCCCTGTGAATTCATTATAAGCTCATAATTTTGACGGTAATAATTAAAATACTACAACGGGAGTTTCTATGGCAAAAATTGATGCTTTTTTTAAATTGATGAATGAGCAGGGCGCTTCCGACCTTCATCTTGTTTCAGGGCAACCCCCTGCGCTCAGGATAAGAGGGGATATAGAAAGAGTTAAATATAAAGAACTGGACTCGGATTCATTAAGAAGCATGCTGTATGAGATAGCGCCTGAAGAGAAAGTTAAAAAATTCGAGGAAACGGGAGATATTGATTTCGGTTACGAGATTCCTGGCCTGGCTCGTTATCGTGCGAATTTTTTTATGCAGAAATATGGCATCGGAGCAGTTTTTCGGGAAATTCCGAGCAATATATTGACGGCGGATCAGCTTGGGCTTCCTTCCGTAATATCAAAGCTTGCCCTGCTTCCAAGAGGCCTTGTTCTTGTTACCGGACCTACAGGCAGCGGCAAATCCACAACACTTGCTGCAATTGTTGATGTTGCGAACAAGCAAAGAAAAGATCATATTATTACTGTTGAAGACCCCATTGAATTTGTTCATAAAAGCCAGGGATGCATTGTAAACCACAGGGAAGTGGGGTTGCATACCAAAACATTCAGCGCAGCTCTTCGCGGAGCTTTACGCGAAGATCCGGATATTATACTTGTAGGCGAAATGCGTGACCTTGAAACCATATCTCTTGCCATCGAAGCTGCATCTACAGGACACCTGGTTTTTGCCACTCTTCACACTTCAAGCGCAGCAAAAACGGTTGACCGTATAATAGAAGTCTTTCCATCAAGCGAACAGGCTCAGATCCGTTCAACTTTATCCGATGGTATAAGAGCAATTGTCGCTCAGGTTCTCTTTAAAAGAATAGATATTAAATCGCGCTGCCCGGCTCTTGAAATTATGATTGGAACTCCGGCTGTCCGTAATCTTATAAGAGAATCAAAAACGCATCAGCTTGCCTCTATGATACAAACAGGAAAAAAATACGGAATGCAGCTACTAGATGACGCTATAATGGAATTATACAATAAAGGCTGGATCAGCTCAGAAGATGCATACGCAAAAGCTAATGAAAAATCTAAATTCAGACCTCTGTTAAAGAATCCGCCGACAGATTTCACTGACGCATAAAAAGCATTTTTTTCGTAAACAATGTCATATTTATTAACCTGACTTTATCAGAAATACTGGATCAAGCTATGAGAAAACAAGAAATAGACCACATTCTGACAAAAATGATTGATGCCCGCAAAGATGTATCCGACTTAAACTTCACAGTTGGAAAACCCATGCAGGTTGAAAGCTCGGGGGAACTTATTGCCATTGATATAAATCCTAAATTTGAAGAATTAACGCCTTTCCAGACTGAAATTATGGCATTAAATCTTATCAACCAGGATCACAGGCTAACCGAAACTCTTCTCAGAGAAGGTTCCTGCGATTTATCCTACACTTTGCCCGGAAAAGCGCGTTTCAGGGTAAATATCTTTTCAAGATCCGGAAATTATTCAATTGTTCTTCGGCGTCTTGAAACAAAGGTTCCCACAATTGACGGCATGAATCTTCCCGAAGCATTTTATAAAATAGCAGAGGAAAGAAACGGTATAGTTCTGGTGACCGGAGCAACCGGCACAGGTAAGTCAACCTCTCTTGCCGCAATGCTTGAGAATATAAATGAATCAAAATCAGTTCATATTGTTACACTTGAAGATCCTGTTGAATATCAGCATCCTCACAAAAAATCCACCTTCAACCAGCGCGAACTCGGCATTGACTTTGACACATTCGCAAATGGCCTGAGAGCTGCTTTAAGACAGGCTCCGAAAGTTATACTTGTAGGTGAAATGAGAGACAGGGATACTATCGAAATAGCACTGAGCGCTGCTGAAACCGGGCATCTGGTAGCTTCAACTCTTCACACAATTGATGCCGGTGCAACAATAAACCGTATACTTGGCATGTTTGCCAAAGAAGAGGAAAACCAGATAAGAATACGTCTTGCCGATACAATCCGTTGGATAGTATGCCAGAGGCTGCTTCCTAAAGTCGGTGGCGGCCGTGTGGCATCATTCGAAATTCTCGGTATGAACCTGCGGGTTAAAGATATTATCTTAAATGGAGAAACCGAAGAAAAAACATTTTACGATATTATGCAGGCGGGCAGGCCCTTTGGAATGACTACTTTTGATGACTATATTATAGATCTTTACGGCCAGGGTATCATCACAGAAGAAACAGCAGTTTCCTACGCTTCACGTAAAGGAGTGGTCGGGCGTGGGATCGATTCGATTAAAAGCTCAAGAGGTGAAAAGACAACCGATATCGAAAAACTTGAAATTGACCGCAGTTATGGGAAGAAAGGACCGAAAAGATAACAACTTTTTACAAAAGCATCAAAATCATGGGGGTTGATAAAAAACATCATGGATATAACCTGCGATAAATGCAACGGCAAGTTTAGGATTTCCGATGAAAAAATTCCGGCAGAACTAAAATCTATTGCCTGCCCGAAATGCAAAAACAAGATACCGATAAATACAACAGTTAAAGATGAAGATATTAATTTTGATCAACAGGACGAGCCACCTGCATTAAAATCAGGGAAGGAAAATCTTTCTTTCGATGAAGCCGTAACATCCGACTCATATGATGCGGCGGACAAGCCCTTTGATTTTATAGAAGAAGAGGGCAAAACAGCTCTTATTTGCGAATCAGACCCGGAATTCATAAAAATAATTTTAGAAACACTTAATCTGATGGAATTCACTATGACAGTGGCAAAAAACGGAAGAGATGTAATAAAAAAGATGCGTTATCATGTCTATGACACAATAGTGCTGAACGAAAAATTTGATAATGCCAACCCGGATGCCAATCCCATAATGTTTAATCTCGAACGCCTGCCTATTTCAACCCGACGGAACATATTTGTTGCGCTGTTAAGTGACAGGTTTCGAACCATGGACAATATGACGGCATTTCAAAAAAGTGTTAACATCATAATAAATTCAAACAACATGAAAGATTTCGGCAAAATTTTCAGCCGCGGACTGACCGATCATGAATTTTTTTATAAAGTATTTAGAGATGTGATGAAAAAAATCGGGCGTGTTTAAAATTAATATTTATTAATCGGGTACTTACCATTTATTCTTAAGATTTACACCCTTATTGTTATCCTAAGATAATGACTGAAGAAAAAAATAATATATACACATGCGAACAATACAGGAACGAGATGACTCTTCTTGCACTCAAAATACGCTTGAACAAGTCTGGCCTGTCTGAAAAAGAAAAAGACGATATATTAAAAAATATCCGTGAAATCGAAATCGCTATGTGTATGGATTAAACTTACAGCACCTCTTTTTTTGAATCAAAAAATATCAGGAACATCTCAAGACAGGATGATCCATGGCTTGGGACAAAGCACCCGATGAACCAAAACCGCCGGACGTCTCAACTTAAACAGATAGTATTTCATAAGAACAATATTTTTTGGTTTCTTTACATACTGTAAAAAAAGCAGACACAGGGTTCTTAAAAACATGATTTAGTATACCTTCTATCATCACATTATTTTAATTAGTTATAAAATATTTTCCTCCGGATAAAGATGGCATATGCCTTGCAGAATTTTTTTAAAACAATTTATCCCGGAAAATATACTTTGAAAAAAGAATTCAAGATATTAATTGCCGATAAAAACTCAAATGTCAGGGACTTTTTAAAGCGCGAAATGACAGCTGAAGGTTACATTGTCAAACTTGCGGAAAATGGCAGAGAAGTTTTAAAATGGGCTTATCATGCTGATCCTGTTGATATTTTAATTCTTGACCCGGATCTGCCTGATGCGGAAGAATCATTATTATTAAAAAAGCTTAATCTGAAAACTCCTTATATTCCGGTTATACTTCATACTTTTTTTTCAGATTATATTGCTATATCCAGAATATTTGACCCAACCGTATTTATCGAGAAAGGCGGGAACAGCATAGAGCAGCTAAAAAAAGTAATTGCCGGAATTTTAAATAAAACATCAGGAGCAGATATTAAAAAAGGAAATTAAAAAAAATAATCCATGAACCAGGAAAACAGGCTTAAAGATCCTTATTATAAATCTCTTACGAGAAAAATACTTCTCATAATTATTGCTGTTTCCTTTGTTCCGTTAATTCTGGTCAGCGGAGTTATTTTAAACCGCTTTAGCGTATCATATCACAACAAGCAAAGTGAACATCTTAAAGAGCTGGTTCTTAAGCATAAACAGAACATAGATAGTTTTTTACATGAGAAACTGAACAGCATAAGATTCATGGCAAAATCTTTTTCTTTTGAAAAGATTAACAATGAAGATTTTTTAAGAAGCAGCCTTGCTTCGCTTCAGACTGAATACGGCTCGGTATTTGAGGATCTTGGAGTAGTAAATGACAAGGGTATTCAGATTACATACGCCGGACCGTTCAAACTTGAAAATGCCAATTATTCGGATGCCCAGTGGTTTAAAAATGCAATACAAAGTGATTATTCAATAAGCGATATTTTTCTTGGTTTACGCGGAACACCTCATTTTGTGATTACTGCCAGACAATACAGGGATGGAGTTCCATGGGTATTAAGAGCAACAATAAGCTTTGTAACTTTTAATTCGCTAGTGGAAAATCTTAAAATCGGCAAAACCGGTTTTGCATTTATACTGAACAGTAAAGGAGAATATCAATCTAAACCGAGAGTTGAGGCGGTTTCAGATAAAGTGTATTCAATCTATAATCTTATTGCCAATGGGGAGAATACAAAAGATGGCGTTTACTTCTCTGAACTCCATAACGATTCGGAGAAAAAATATCTTTTTGTTGCAACTCTTATAAAAAACAGCAAGTGGGTGCTTATCTGCCAGCAGGATAAATCCGATGCTTTTTCCGAACTGACCAATGCAAGACAAATAACTCTTCTTATCATTCTTATAGACGGTATTTTTATAATTTTAACTGCAATTCTACTCTCGAAATGGATAGTAGCCAAAATAGCAAAAACAGATGATGAAAAAGCGATTATGAACCAGCAGATTATTGAAACCGGAAAACTCGCCTCACTGGGTGAACTCGCTGCCGGAATAGCTCATGAAATTAATAATCCTGTTGCGATTATGGTTGAAGAGGCAGGCTGGATACATGACTTTATGGAGGAAGAACCTTTAAACAACCAGGAAAATAAAAACGAACTTGAAAGGGCTCTTGCGCAGATAAAGACACAGGGAAAACGATGCAGGGATATAACTAAAAAACTTTTAAGTTTTGCAAGAAAAACAGAAGCAGTCATAGAAGATGTTGATATTAATGAAGTAATTAATGATGTAATAAGTTTTTGCACACAAAGGGCTAAATTTTCCAATGTTGTTATAAAATCAAGCCTTCAGGAAAATCTGCCAATATTACGCTTATCTCATACTGAAATACAGCAGGTCTTTTTGAACCTTATGAACAATGCCCTTGATTCACTTGAAAAAAGGGGCGGCAATATAACTTTAAAAAGCATGCTGGAGGCTAATGAAGTTGTAATCAGCGTGGCAGACGATGGGCCTGGAATCCCGAAAGCAAACCTTGCCAGAATATTCGATCCATTCTTTACAACAAAACCTGTGGGGAAAGGAACCGGATTAGGACTTTCCATTTGCTATGGGATCGTAAAAAAAATGGGGGGAATAATTGACGTACGCAGCGTAGTTGATGCAGGAACAACATTTTATGTACGGCTTCCCTCAAAAAGGAAAGATTAAAAAGCGGCTATAAAGGCAATATATCTTAAGAGGATAAACAGGCTTATAACAAAGCTGTTAAACATGGATTTTATAAAATGGTAAACACAAAAGCGGAAGGCACAGAAATTGTTGGCGCGAAATCAAATATAAAGCATGATCGTATCAGGCTGTTGCTTGTTGATGATGAGAAGGACTTTGTCAATGTAATTGCAAAGAGACTATCAAAGAGAAATTTCGAAGTTACAAAAGCATTCTCCGGCCCTGAAGCGCTCCGTGCCATTCGAAAATCCGATTTCGATATAGCGATTATTGATCTTAAAATGGAAGAAATGGATGGAATTGAAGTCCTGAAAATTTTAGCTAAAATGGTGCCTGAACTTCCGGTGATTGTACTTACGGGCCACGGTTCGGAAGCTGCATCAGATGAAGCCATGCAATACGGTGCAGTGGAATATCTTGCAAAACCATGCGATTTTGAAGAGCTTTTCAATAGAATTAAAGAAATTTGTTTAAAAACAGGAGGTATAACAAATGTATGAATTCAGCGTCCTTCTAGTAGACGATGAAAAAGAGTTTTTGGATACGTTGCTTAAAAGGCTGCAAAAGCGAAAAATAAAAGCAACCGGTGTTGGCAGCGGCGAAGAAGCTCTTAAAATATTAGAGGAATCCCCAACAGATTTGGTTGTCCTTGATGTAAGAATGCAGGGGATGGACGGCATAAAGACATTAAGAGAAATCAAGAAAATAAGACCGCTGGTTGAAGTAATAATGCTTACAGGACATGCAAATGTTGAAGTAGCCGTTGAGGGGATGGAAGTAGGCGCTTTCGATTATCTTATGAAGCCAACTGATGTTGATGAATTGTTATATAAACTTGAAGATGCCTACAAAAGAAAAAAAATCCAGGAACAGAAAATCAAACGTTTAGAAGATGAGAAGCATACGGAATAGAAAGGAATCTATATGAAAAGGCGACTATATGCGAACCTGCAAAGAAAAATTATTTTCGTAACGCTGTTAGTCTCCTTTATACCGCTTATATTTTTAAGCGTTACGATTTACTACCAATTCGCTCAAATGTTTAAGGGCAAAATTGAAGAACAGATTTCCTACCGGGCCAGAGTTCAGAGCAATTCAATAGAATTATTTTTGAAAGAACGCACAGCCATTCTGCTTGCTATGGCCGACGCATGTACTTTCGATTATCTGTCAGACAAGAATAATCTGGAAAAGATATTCCGGATAATGAACAACAGAGTCGGCGGTTTCATTGATCTTGGTTTAATCGACAACTCCGGTCGCCATGTTGCTTATATTGGCCCATATAATCTTCTTAATGTTAACTATTATTCGGAACCATGGTTTCATGAAGTTGTAAGCAAGGGTGTTTATGTAAGTGATGTCTTTATGGGATACAGACGCGTACCACATTTCATTATCGCTCTCCAGCGCCAGGAAACCAATAAAAGCTGGATACTCAGAGCGACTATAGATTCCGATGTTTTTGAGACTCTTGTCAGAACCGCACAAGTTGGAAAAACAGGAGATGCTTTTATCGTTAATAAAGCAGGCTACTATCAAACCCGCATGCGTTTTGGCAACGAAATTCTGTCCAAATCAAACCTGAATCCTACTATTTTTGGAGAGGGAACAACGGTTCAGGAAAAGATGAATGCGGAAGGCAGAAAATTACTTTATGCCGGACGCTGGTTAAAAAACAACAACTGGCTTCTTGTAATAAGCCAGGATGCAACAGAAGAAATGACCCGGCTTTTTAAAACAAAACAGATGGAGATTATTATCGTAACGGCAGGTTGTCTGCTGATAATCTTTACTACAATCTTTACTACACATATGACCATAAGGCGGCTTGAAAACTACGATCGCAAGATGAATGAGTTGAATGCACAACTTGTCCATTCAGACAAACTGGCTGCCCTCGGCAAGATGGCGGCAGGGGTTGCCCATGAAATAAATAACCCTCTTGCCGTAATAGCCGAAAAAACAGGTTGGATGGAAGATCTTCTCACAGAAGAGGAATTTCAGAATAGCCAAAATCTTGCAGAGTATAAAAAGTCACTTCATAAAATAGAAGAACATGTGGAAAGGGCAAGAAAAGTAATTCATGGAATGCTTGGATTTGCAAGAAGGATGGAGCCTCACCTTGAAGATGTGGACATAAATAAAGTGATCAATGAAACAATAAGTTTTCTTGAAAGTTATGCCCGAACAAATAATATTTCTATAATATATGACTCAAACCCTGATCTTCCTATTATTGCAAGTGATCACTCGCAGATCCAGCAGGTATTTCTGAATCTATTAACCAACGCTGTCGATGCGATAGGTAAAGACGGTACAATAAATATAAACAGCCGGAGAAATGATTCGGAAATATCAGTCAGTGTCAAAGACAATGGGCAGGGAATCCCAAAAGAACATCAGGCAAAAATTTTTGAACCTTTTTTCACAACAAAAAAATCAGGAAAAGGTACAGGGCTTGGTTTATCCGTCAGTTATAATATTGTCCGGAATATGGGCGGAACCATCACTCTTGAAAGTGAGGAAGGAAAAGGAACGATATTTACCGTAAAATTACCGGTTGTTGTTCCGGAAAAAAAATAGGAGCAGATAAGGAGGTTTAATGGATACCTTCAGTGTTTTAATTGCAGATGATGAAACCGATTTCTTGGAAACCATAGTCAATCGTCTGCAAAAAAGAAAAATAGAAGCAACAGGTGTTTCCAGCGGAGAGGCTGCTTTAAAGCTTATCAAGGAGAAGCCCTTCGATATCGTTCTGCTGGATGTCAAAATGCCGGGTGGCATGGATGGCATCGAAGTATTAAGAGAGGTAAAAAAATTACAGCCTTTAACGGAAGTAATTCTTCTTACAGGTCATGCCTCTGTTGAAACCGGCATTGAAGGTTTAAAGCTTGGAGCCTTTGATTATCTGTTAAAACCTGTAAAGTTTGCAGAACTTCTCGAAAAGCTTGCAGCAGCTTTTGAGAATAAAGCTTCGCAGGAACAAAAGATTCGCGGTGCAAAAATAAAGGAGATAGGCCGGCCGCACAATTAATATTTTATAAGGATCATTTTAGAAAATGAACCATATGCCCGTAAGGCGATAATATAATAAAACAAAAAAAGGAGGGTAACAAAATGCGTAAATTGTGGTTTAAACTGACAGGTATGATTACAATGTCGTTTCTGTTTTTTACTCAAGCAGCTTTGGCGGGAGGTGAAAAAGCATCACTTCTCGTTATAGTTGCCGACACCCGCAAGTTAAGCGGCTGGGAGGCATGGTTCGCCAATCTTTATAATGAAAGCCATGTGTATTTTACGATTTTAACAGTTGTATCCATTCCGATTATCGGAGTGATTTTTGGTCTTCTGGCAGACTTTTTTATGTCCAAGATAGGAATAGACTTAAAATCAAGGGAATTGTCGGAACACTAAGATTTTTAGAATAATTATTGAGGAGCATTTTGAAATTTAAATAAGAATTAACTTTGGGAGGTTAAATCATGGATTGGTTATATGTTCTGATGCCCATTTCGGGAGTTACAGTATTCTGGCCCGGCCTTGTTATCCTTGGGGTCGGGGTCGGAATAATTGGTGGTTTTTTTGGTATGGGTGGAGCCTGGATGGTTACGCCCGGGCTTAATATTCTTGGTTTTCCCATGGCCTTTGCCATAGGAACCGATATCGCCCACATGGCTGGAAAGTCCCTTATTTCCACTATGCGGCACGGCAGGTTTGGAAACGTTGATTACCGGCTTGGCATGATCATGCTTGTAGGCACTGTTGTAGGATTTGAGTGCGGCGCACAGATGATCATGTGGCTTGAACGATTAGGGAAAGTAGAGTTTATTGTGCGATGGATGTATGTTGTGCTTCTTATTCTTATCGCATGGATGGTTTTTGCAGACGTTGCGAAAAAGAGGAGTAAAGAAAAAGAAGCCAGGGATAAAGGTCTGGATGAGGACAAACTCGCCACCGGGCTTGAATGGCACAAGACTTTCCATAAACTTAAAATCCCCCCTATGATGCATTTTAAGGCAGCAGGATTTACCTGCTCTGTGTGGCTGCCCATTTTTATAAGTTTTCTTACCGGCTGGCTGGCAGGTATCCTTGGCATAGGCGGTGGTCTTATTCGTATGCCGGCTCTTATCTATTTTATAGGGTGCCCTACCCACATAGCTGTCGGAACAGACCTTTTTGAAGTTATGATATCAGGTCTTTACGGAGCCGGCACATATACTTTTAAAGGCAGAACGGAACTTGTCGCCGTTGTTATCATGCTCTGCGGCGCCGCTATAGGAGCTCAGATCGGAACAGTGGCGACCAAATATATCAAAGGTTACGGAATACGTATCGCTTTTGGCATTGCCGTTATTGGCTGCTGTATTTCCATAATAATGAAGCTTATTCCAAGATATGTGGCAGGAACCAAGGCTATGATGGATACTTGCTCAACAGTTCTTATTCTTGGACTTGTCGGCGCTTTGTCTTTGTATATTCTTGTTAAAATGATACAGGGCGCAAAGCAGGAAATTGCCATGAAGAAAGGAGGAGCTTAGCATGAGAAAGCATATTATGATAAAAAAATCCGGCCTGTTTACCGTATTGTCCGCTTTATCATTTGTTTTTATTTTTGCCTGCGGAAAACTGGGAAATGTGGACCAGGGCAGAGTTATCGAATTTGATAAAGAGAAAGGGACAGTTACGCTAATCAGAGACTTTAATGCAGACCCGAAGAATCCGGACTATACACATCTTCCGCCTTTTACATATGAGATGCCGAAGAACCCTAATGAAATCGGAGCTCTTCCCAAGGCAGGTAAACGGATGAAACTTGATACCGAGAAAAACCAGATAGTCATATTTGATACAGCCACACAAAACTTCAAAGCCATAGATTATAAAGTAATAGATCAGAAAAACAATATAGCAAAGAAAGACCCGCTGGTCTATGATGAAGCAGCTGAGGAATCCAAACCCTTTCCGGTAATAGACAAGGAGAATAAAACCATTACCATTTATTCGGGAAGACAAAAAATTCTTATTACTTTTTCACTACCGGAAGAATATTTTGCGCTGCCCGATGATACCTGGGATTCAGGTGATGAAGTCCGCATCTATTATAAAGTTGAAGGAAAAGCAAGAAGGTTTATGAATATCAGTAAAACCGATATTTTCAAGAAATAACAAAACTTATACCTTCGCAAAAAGTCGTTTCCAGGCTTTCTGTGAAGGTATAAATACCGGTCAAACCAAAATAAAAAAATGAATGATTTAGATAAAACCTTGCAACTAAGAAGTAAAATAGGGAAAATTGCTGCCGTTTTTTGTGTTTTATTAAGCCTTGCGATTATTGATACTGTAGTGGCCGGCTTCAGGCAATCTAAAACAGTTTTTGATGCTCTTCCCGGAACGTCTATTGACATAAACGGGCTTGCAGCAGAAACTGTTGGAAGTACAAATGATATAGTCTGCACAAGCACTTCGGATCTTATTCGCATCTCAATAGATTCAATTCAGAAGGGCTACTGGTTTGGAAGTAAAATGTGGCAGGGTCGCTTTATAATAAGTCCTGATATAAAAGAGGGAGATTACAGCCTTGTAGTCGGAATTAAAGATATTAAAATAAAAAAAGCACCCGACAAATTTCTTATCAGAATATATAAAGATTATGAGAGCTACAGGCAAAGTTATAAATCACTAATAAAACGTTATTTTGACATATCACCTTGGTATATCGGTGCTTTATTTTTTCTATTAAGCGTTTTAGCCTTCGGGTATATATTTTTACTGTCAGGAAAAATTGAAAATCTTATGGCCGATAAAGGAAAGGCTTTAATTTACAAAGTAAAAAAAGCGCAGGAATCCTGCGAAATCTACTTTGGCTTAGGTAATGATCATGGCGTTAAGACAAACTCTCGCATAAACGTATTCGACGATAAGGGCCAAGCGTCTGGAACTGCGGTAGTTCATAGTGCTACTGAAACGGATTCGATTGCTTATGCGGAATCCGGCTGCGTGGTTGAACCGGGATATATGGTTGCAGTTTCTAAAGTATGATCGGAAATAAACAATATGAAAATAATACGTCTTTTGCTGGTTGATGATGAAGAAGATTTCAGGGCAACTCTTGCCGCAAGGTTAAAAAGAAGAAACCTTGATATCAGCGATGTGGCAAGCGGAGAAGATGCTTTGGAGTTGCTGAAACAAAAATCTTTCGACATAGCTATCGTTGATATAAAAATGCCCGGAATGGACGGGATAGAAACCTTACGGCATATAAAAAAAATTGATCCGCTTATGGAAGTGATCCTTCTTACAGGACATGCTTCCATTGAAGCCGGCATTGAAGGCATAAAATCAGGTGCTTATGATTATGTTATAAAGCCATGTAATATCGATGCTCTTTTGGATAAAATTGAGGATGCTCATCGTCGCAGGTTTATTGAGGAAGGACATGCCAAAGAACCTGCTCAGGACAAAAAATAATGTTTGAAAAGCTTAAACTATTTAAAAAGAAAAAACAGGCCGACAGTACTTCCGCCAGGGATAACCTGTCCGATCTTTTTCGGTTTAAATATTCCTGCTTTAAAATGCTGCTTGATTCAAATGCCGAGTTTTTAAAAGTAATAAGTGATATTGAGGAGAAGCTGCAAGGACAGCAGGTCTTCGGCATGTCATACGTAAGATCAAGATCAGCCAAAGCCGTATTCCATGCTCTTCGCATGGTTAAAAACCTCGATGATCTCTCCGGTCATCGCTGCTCTTCACTTTTTGAAACATTTGAGAAAATAAATTCAAATATCAACGAAATTCTTAAAAAGAAAAAGGAAGATATTCCGTCAGAAAATATATTGCCTTATTCTTTGATAAACGCAGAAATGGCCGACTGGGTGGGAGGCAAGAATGCTAATCTTGGCGAAGTGCTTAATAAAGCCGGACTTCCCATACCGAATGGATTTGCTATCGCGATACGAGCCTTTAAATCTTTTATGCTGAAAACCGGCCTTTTCGATCAGGTAAGTAAAAAAAAGATGGAAATCGATCCGGATAATCCTGAAACCATCAAAACCATAAGTGAAGATATCCGCCAACTGATTATCTCAACAAAATTGTCTCCGGAGATTGAAGAGGCTATTATGCTTGCATATGGAAAACTTGTGGAATCCGCAACCGGTGATAAATCTTTGTTTATGGTATCCATGAGAAGCAGCGCAATAGGTGAAGACAGCGAGCTTTCCGCCGCAGGTCAATACCTGTCTAAATTGAATGTGCCTAAAGAGCAAATTATAAAGGCATATAAGGAAATCGCTGCAAGCCTTTATACACCTCAGGCAATCACTTACCGTCTCAACAAAGGAATAAGAGATGAAGACATCGGCATGAGTGTAGGTTGCCTGCAAATGGTGGAATCCGTTGCAAGCGGGATAATGTATTCGAGAAATCCTCTTAATTTGCTGGAAAAAAATGTTATTATCACTGCGGTGCTTGGACTTGGGCCATTTGCAGTAAGCGGTGTCGTTACTCCGGACAGTTACACTGTGGATAAAAACGGGCAGATAATCTCGGCGGAGATTTCTCAGAAAACGATTAAGTTAGTATCCAAACCCGGGGGAGGGTTGATGGAAATTCCCGTTGATAACAGTATCCGCCATAAGCCCTGTCTCTTGCCCGAACATGTCCGTATTCTTGCTGACTATGCACATAAACTTGAAGATCATTACGGATGTTCTCAGGATATTGAGTGGGCTCTTGATACCAACGGGCAAATCATTATTCTGCAAAGCCGGCCCCTGCGTGCGGAACAATTCGGAAAAACTATTCCGATAACTCCTGTTCTGACAGAATACCCTCTTCTGATAGAAAAAGGCATGACCGTATCAGGCGGTGTCGGTATTGGTCCGGCTTTTCTTGTAGCTTCCGATAATGACCTTATGAATTTTCCTGACGGATCGGTTCTTATAGCAAGGCATTCTTCTCCAAAGCTTGTTATGGCTATGAAAAAAGCCAGAGCCATCGTAACCGATATCGGTAATATAGCGGGACATATGGCCTCGCTTGCAAGGGAGTTTGCAGTACCTACTATAGTAAATGCAAATGTGGCAACTACTACCATACCAACCGGCATGGAAATCACTGTGGATGCGTACTCAGGCAGAGTATATCAGGGAAGAGTTACGGAATTGGAATCTTTCCAGAATCCAAACCAATTTCCCATGAAAAATACTCCTGTATATAACATTTTAAGAGAAGTAAGTGATTGGATAGTTCCCTTAAACCTTATGGATGCAAGATCACCCAATTTCACTCCCGATTTCTGCAAATCACTTCATGATATCAGCCGGCTTGTGCATGAGTTCTCCTATTCGGAGATGTTTAAACTAAGCGACTTTGTAAGCGATAGAAAGGGGATGGCTTTTAAACTTAAAGGATCTATTCCATTAGACCTTTATGTTATAGACCTCGGAGGAGGGCTGACAGAAAATAATCCTGACCATAAAGATATATCTCCCGATAACATAGCTTCTGTTCCATTTAAAGCCCTTCTTGAGGGGATAATGCATAAAGATTTTCAACAGACCCAATTGCGCCCGGTTGAATTCAAAGGCTTATTATCCGTAATGAGAGAGCAGATGCTTTCTCCTCCTTCCGTGGTCGAAAGATTCGGCGATCGCAGTTATGCTTTAATTTCGGATAAATATCTGAATTTCAGTTCCCGTGTGGGCTACCACTACAGTATTCTTGATTGCTACTGCAGCCAGACAGTCAACATGAATTATATAACCTTCTCCTTCAAGGGCGGTGCTGCTGACGATATCAGGAGAAACAGGCGGGTAAGAGCTATAGCGTTAATACTTCAATCTTCAGATTTTACTGTTGAGGTCACAGGAGACAAGGTTGATGCAAGATACCAAAAGCATGAGAGCGCTCTTATTGAACAAAAGCTGGATATGGTTGGAAGGCTGCTGCAGTTTACACGTCAGATGGATATGCTGATGGCGAATGAAGCCAGCGTTGACACAGTGGCCAAAAATTTTTTGTCCGGAAATTATTCGTTTTGACATAACCATAAATAAAACTCTTTTTCGTAAAACCTAAACAGATACAATTTGAAAGTATAATCATATGAGTGGGAAAAAAGAAAAAAAAGATCAATATTCCAGGTTATACTGGAAATTTGTTTTAATCACCCTCGCCTGCTCTATAATTCCCCTTTTTCTGGTCGGATGGGGTATCTATAGTTACTATTCAGGATTTTCCAGGATTCGAATGGAAAATTATTTCAAGGATCAGATAGGATATCACCAAAAAATTATTGATATGTTTTTAAGAGAAAGAACTTATGATCTGAAATTGGTTTTGTTTACGAACTCTTGTGAATACCTTAAACAACATGAAAATATTGTCAGAATATTTAACACCATGAATATTGAAGGATCTTTTTTCACTGATCTCGGACTCATCGACGGTGACGGCAGACATCTGGCCTACGCCGGACCCTATGATCTGATAAAAAAAAATTATTCTAATACAGTATGGTTTAAAGAAGTTATGAAAAAAGGTGTTTATATCAGCGATATGTTTACTGGGTTTCGCAATGTTCCTCATTTTATAATAGCGGTTCGCAGGTCTAATAATAATAGGAATTATATTTTAAGAGCCACCATTGATACGGAATATTTTCGTTCACTGGTTGAAAATGTCAAGATGGGCAAAACAGGAGAAGTATATCTTTCCAATCAGGAAGGAATTCTGCAAACCACTCCGCGTTATAGCGGCAAAATTATGGAAAAAGCTCCCCTGCCGGCTGAATTTTTTCATGAGGAAAGCGGAATAGGAATTTTAGAATCCGGCGGTAAATATCCCGGCAGAAATTTTCCACGTCAGTTGGTAGCCTATACATGGCTTGAAAATCCTCGCTGGAAGCTCGTATTAAAACAAAATTATTCCGAAGCATTCAAAGATGTTGACCATGCAAATCGTGCTGCTTTGATTTTTCTGCATCTGAGCCTGATTGCTATAACGATAATTTCTCTTATCAGCGCCAGATATATGATCTATGCAATAAAAAAATGGGACGAAAAGGCTGACCGTCTGAATCGACAACTGATCGAGGCCAGCAAACTGGCTTCTCTTGGTGAGCTTTCAGCAGGAGTGGCGCATGAAATTAATAATCCTCTTGCCATTATACTTACCGAAAACCAGATTATAAAAGACTCGCTTGATGAATTATCAGATGAATTATCCGATCTTGATGAAAAATTTAAAACGGAATTATCCGATTCTTTATCTGTTATCGAATCCCAGATACTGCGCTGTACTAAAATAACAAAAAATCTCTTAAAGTTTTCAAGACACATCAATTCCAGTATGGAACAGATAAATCTAAATACTTTTCTGGAAGAAATTATTCAGCTGATTGAAGGAAGAGCAAAAGTTATCAATATTGAGTTTATCAGAAATCTGGAAAAAAATATTCCTTCCGTGGTATCAGACCCTTCGCAAATTCAGCAGGTTTTTTTAAACATGATTAATAATGCCGTGGATGCTCACGAGGGAATGCCTTATGGAAAAATTACTGTAGGCACTTGTTTTGATAAAATTCGCAATGGAGTTGAAATTTCCATAAGTGATACAGGCTCAGGCATTGCTTCTGGATATATAGGAAAAATATTCGACCCTTTTTTCACAACAAAACCGGTTGGAAAAGGGACCGGATTGGGGCTTTCCATTTCTTACAGCATTATAAAAAATTTAGGCGGAGATATTTCAGTGCAAAGTGAGTTAGGAAAAGGTACTGAATTTAAAATATTTCTTCCTTACGAAATAACCGAAGGGCTCAAAGATAATTTGAATTCAACAAAGGATGGCCGAAAATGAATAAACCCAAGATTCTCATAGTAGATGATGAGAAAGCCTTTGCAAATAATATTGTAAAACTTCTGACTAAAAGAGGTTATGAAGCAGCAGCTGTATATGATGGAGCAAGCGCTGTTCGCATTGTAGATGAAAAAGTATTCGACGTTATAATACTTGACATAAAAATGCCGGGTATGGACGGAATTGCCACACTAAAAGAAATTAAAAAAAAGGGCATCAAATCGGAGGTAGTAATTCTTACAGGCCATGGTTCGATTGAAACAGGAACAGAAGGAATACGGCTTGGCGCTTTTGACTTTGTAATGAAACCTATAACTATTGATGATCTTTTGGGCAAGATATATCAAGCATATAGAAGAAAAATAATTGAAGAGGGTAGAACCGGTTATATACCGCCGCCTAAAAATCGCCATGACTTCTGAGTCGCTCTTTTGCTTATAATGATTGGCAAATAACATTCAGCAAGAAATAGGCAGTTGACTATTTCATCAATTATTTTCACATCAAGGTTTCCTTCAACTGTTATATCAGCCATGCTATCAATATCTTCAGATGGAATGCGATATAACTCATAGAGCTGAACCCAACTTCTGTCCCAACGAACAATGCAAGGATTACGGCCTGCGAGGGCATGGCAACATCGGCATTCGCGCCAAGTACGGCAAGTACAAAAACCGCGATTTGCTGTACTGTCGTACCTGCGGCAAGCGTTTTGCAGCCTCCCGGACCAGTGCGCTGTTCGGGTTGCATTTGCCGGCCGAAACGATCCGACAAATCATCCACCATGCGGCCGAGGGTGTCAGTGTGCGAGCCACGGCGCGTTTGCTGGGGCTCGACAAAGACACTGTCAACCGGGTAATCTTGCGTGCCGGCGAGCATTGCGCACGCGTGCTTTCCGGCCTGCTGACGTCACTACAATTGGCCGAGACCCAACTCGACGAGCTGTGGACCTTTGTAAAAAAAAGAAATGTTCTGGTGAACCCGAAGAAATCGAGAAGCAGTACGGACAAACCTGGATATGGACGGCCATCGACGCCTCCACGCGCCTGCTGATCACATTCCGGATTGGCGGGCGCGAATCGGACGATTAACACCGCCTATATTGAGCGTTCCAATTTGGATTGGCGACTGTGGGATGCCCATCTTGCACGCAAAGCACCGACGGTCGCCCGCTCTATGCACTGGCTCAAGGCCAAATTTGCCATCTGTGTGGCTTGTTATAATCTGATCCGGCCCCATGAAACGCTCAGTCGCGGCCAAGATCGGGTTTTCCGTGCCAAGACTCCAGCTATGGAAGCAGGTGTAGTTAATCATCAGTGGACTTTTACCGGGTTGCTGGCCTACCCAGCATATTATAAATGATATGGTAACATTACCGATTATTCTGATTTCCTCAATTTCCTGTATTTTTTTCATTGCAATGCTTAACGGATGTCCCATTTTAGTCCCCCTCTACCCAACGTCCCCCCAGCGTTCCAATTTCCCCCCATAATATTTTTGATAAAATAATGCTTGATATTATCGTAATATTGCGATATTTACTATCCAAAAGAGGAAAATGATGCCCAGAACGAAGGTTATATTCTTTGCTGAAACTGATGGAACCGCCCCTCTGCTGAACTGGATGGACGGTCTGCCATCAAAAGTTCAGGATAAATGTATTGTCAAGATAGAGCGTTTAGTAGAAATGGGATATGAACTACACCGTCCAGAAGCAGATTTGCTGAGGAATGGAATATATGAGTTGCGTATTGCATTTAGAAGCGTTCAATATAGAATTCTATATTTTTTTCATGAGAACATGGCCGTAATATCTCATGGATTAAAAAAAGAAAGCGAGGTGCCCGGTAAACATATTGAAATAGCATTAAAAAGGATGGAAATGTTCAAACATAATCCTCAACTGCATACTTATGAGGAGAAAAAATTATGAAGACGATAACAAAGACAAAGAATGAAAAAGACGCTGTCAAGATTTTATACAATCGCTATATCAAAAATGACCCAAAGCGCCATGCTGCTTTAGAGAAAGAACGTGTCAATGCACAAGTAGCCAGAACAATTTATGAATTAAGGAAGGATGCAGGATTATCCCAAGGAGAGCTTGCTGAGCTAGTTGAAACAACTCAGTCAGTCATAAGCCGCTTGGAAGATGCTGATTACGACGGTCATTCCTTGTCTATGCTTCAGCGTATTGCCAAAGCATTGAGTTGCCGGCTCAATGTGACCTTCAAGAAAGATGACCCAAAAGTAACCACGCTGCGCTATGCATTCGGGGAACTAATAAAAAAGCTTCGTTTAGAAGGTGGTTGGAGTATTGATCAATTTGTCAAGAAAGCCGGAATAGATAAGGAAGAAGCTTTATCAATAGAGAGAGATCTATCATATAAACCATCACCTCTGACGTTATATAAGATTGCTGAATTTTATAAAATTCCTCAGCAAAAAATAGCTGTTTTAGCTGGCGCAATTAAGCCGAATCAAAATAATATTGTGGAATATGCTTCAAGATTTGCAGCTCAATCAGAATCATTTTCCAGGCTAGAACCGGATGAAAAACTTATTCTCGATGAATTCGTGAAATTTTTAAGAGAGGAGATTAGTCCTTCTGAATGAATGATCAAAGCAGAAAGGAATGGGCAGACCGGCAAAGGACTTCGCTAAAGCAAAAGCAAGGGTCTTTTTGTCATCACGAGATGAGCCAACATTAAGACTTGGAGAAGCAGCGAAGAAAGGGGATTGGCCCTTCAATGCCACAGAATTTGATAGAGTAAAGGAATTCTTAAAATCTCTTTGAACCGCAACAGTGAGTGCATTACCCGCTGCTATTAGACTGTATGGTTTTATTTTTCATGTTTTATCCAGACCTTCAATAATCCGAACTTCCGCCACGGTTTTCATGTTTTTCATTGCAATGCTTAACGGATGTGCGGGGTCGGAAAGCTCCCTGTAAACGTTTTCAGTAATTTCCAGTTTCTTTTCTTCTGTCCAGTCGTTATTAAGCTCCGGCAAATTTGTCAGATGCTTAAGTACTTCTGCATCAGCGGCTTCGATTTTATCTATAATGCAGTAAAACATCTCATAGTCAGTGGTGTAAGATTGATATATAGTCGCAAGTTAAAAACTTAACAACGTCCCATTTTATTATTCGGTTATTTGTGCTAAAAACGTTGGACAAGTCGTGGCATAGTCATCAAGTTCAAACTTTAAGATGGAAGCTATATGAAACGGCCGGCAAGATAGTTTTTCATGGAGGAGTTATATGGTTAAAAGTCAGGCGTCATTATCAA
>NZ_JBAMMY010000045.1:0-1229 GCF_051233685.1 Desulfobacterium sp. N47 | reverse complement strand
AGGGGATTTGAGGCCAGTCACAATTTGGTAGCAGTACTTCTAAAGGACGCGGGCTACAGTCTTCAATCCAATCAAAAAAGTTTGGAGGGCAGTAGCCATCCGGACAGGAATCGTCAGTTCGAGCATATTAACACTAACCTCCATGCCCGGGGCGGGCACAACGAAGCATGAGAATACAGGAGTCAGAAGTCAGAAGACAGAATAACCATGCTGTTGTTTTTCTTCTGTATTCTGACTCCTGTATTCTCATATAAATTCTTTAGCCTTCATAGCACTCCGTACTGAGATAATTCGTATATTATCATTGCGGTATGTGATAATCCCGGTCCAGTGTTTTTCATTTATTTTTCCAATAACCATGAATCTCAATTCATCGGTTGTTTTAGCTGGAATTTCTAATAGATCAATATCATTCCAAAGCTCTTGGACCTCAATAAAATCAATCCCATGCTTATTTTTGTTGATATCTGATTTTTAGGGTCAAATTCAAAATTCATAATATACGCAATATACCATTTTGGCATAATTTGTCAAACTACATGAAAAAATGAGTGCGGATTCGAACTACCCATCATTAAACACTTGCAGACGAAAGAATGTTTTCTGTAATCTGTTTTTATGATATTCGGAACTTTAGAATTATGAGGATAATTATCTATTCCTCCCAAATATGCTGTGGCCCAGGTCGTTGGTTATATAAAAGGGAAAAGCGCAATAAATATTGCCAGAAACTTTGCTGGGTGCAAAAAAAACTTTACGGGTCAACATTTCTGGGCAAGAGGATATCATGTGTCCACAGTTGGACGGGATGAAGAGGCCGTCCGTAAGTATATAAAAGAACGGGAGGCAGAGGATCAAAGGATTGATCAACTTCAACTATTTGATTAAGAATCGCCATCGTTAGGTGGCTCATAATTATATCCGCTTTGAGCGGTTCACAATTTCAAGCCACCGGCTTTGCCGGTGGTCTGTGACTTTTCATAAGCACCGGCCTCAATATATTCAGGTTCTGCAAGAAGATCCTGTGACAGCTGTCACAGCAGCACGCAGCCTGCCAATCATACAGCATCTTTTGCGCGTAACCATGCTAAGTGGTTTAGAAAATATAAGCTGAACATTTAGCATAATGGCCTTGGTTTTATTTTATAATTCCACTCTCCATGGAAACCATCCCTCTCGATAGCAATCTTTCGGAGTTCTTCATCAGAGACTTTGATGCCGGTCTTGTA
>NZ_JBAMMY010000043.1:0-1015 GCF_051233685.1 Desulfobacterium sp. N47 | reverse complement strand
TGGAATGATGTTCTCTTTGTTCTGCATCATTATTTGCATATAAATAAACTCTTGGGGACAACTGTTGTCTCCAAAAGAATCTTTGCTGTCTTTTACCGCTATCCCCTCCAAAACATCTTTGATATGCAATGCGTTGAAAGGGTATTTCGCCGACGTTAACACTTAAATCGACACGGTGGTCGCCTTGCGGCAAAACTTGACCGACTTATTAAATCTCCTCACATTATCTAAAATCGGAAAATATTGAGAACCTATATTCCATTTTTCCGTATCAAAATATACTCCTTCAAGAACCCAACATCCCCTGCAATCCACAGTAGCGCCTTTTGGTGTGCCGGGGCACTCATCCTGATAGTCATATACGCCATCACCATCCGTATCCAATGGGCAACCATCGGCATCAACCTTGACGCCTTTCGGGGTATCAGGACATTTATCTAAAGAGTCGAATACACCATCGCCGTCCGTATCAATGTCTTCTTCAGCTTTTTCAACAACAGAGGGTGTTTCTTTTACTTTACTGACAGGTTCAATTTTGGGTTTTTCCTTTTCAATTCCGAATAAACAGGACAAGCCTATTGTACATAATAAATTATTCTGGGAATTATCCTTTCCAATAGATCCATAAGGAAGAACATGTCTTACATCCCCACGTAATGCTATAGTGTCTGTAATAAAGTATTTTAAGCCGGCTCCGTAATTAAATAAAAAATCGTTTGAAGCACTTCCATATTTTGGATTTAAAGTAATCCCACCCAAACCTGCCGCAACATAAGGCACGAGTTTGCCAAAGTTTGGTATGCTATATAAATAATCCAATTTATAAAGATAACCACGAACGTATCCGTCAATATCTTTGCGCTCCGAATTAATATAAGTGGTTTAGAAAATATAAGCTGAACATTTAGCATAATGGCCTTGGTTTTATTTTATAATTCCACTCTCCATGGAAACCATCCCTCTCGATAGCAATCTTTCGGAGTTCTTCATCAGAGACTTTGATGCCGGTCTTGTA
>NZ_JBAMMY010000042.1:0-6888 GCF_051233685.1 Desulfobacterium sp. N47 | reverse complement strand
GGGCACACTCAAGAATGAGCTTGTACATCACCAGCATTACTACACCAGAAAAGAGGCAATTCAGGATATCACAGAATATATAGAGATTTTTTATAACCGGCAAAGGCGGCAGGCCAGACTTGGCTATCTGTCTCCGGTTGTCTTTGAGAAGCAATTTTACGCATTAAAACAAGCGGCATGAAACATAAATTGGTTTACACTATTGACAACAGGGGCCAATCTGCAATCGATAAAGCCATACCGTCACCAATTCTTTTTATATTGTGCTATGATAACAAAAGCCGGTATGTTGCCGCCTATAAACGTCAAAGCGAAGCAGACAAACACAAATGGGTAGTAAGCAGCTATTTTGAAACACAATGGATGCCTGATAAAGCCAGAAGAGTTCCTTTGCCGGTTGTATTGGATCTTCGCGCGCTTTATCATTCAATTCTAAAAGCAATCATTCCTCTTTCTGCAAGGCAAAATGAGAAGTTTTCCGATTTTATCAACAGGGCGGAGAAATTAAAGATGAAAGAGCGGGAGGCCGCAAAAGTTGAGGCTCGGCTGATAAAGGAAAAACAGTTTAATCGTAAAGTGGAAATTAATGCGGAACTGAGATATATAAGAAGTGAAATTGAAAAAATAAAGGATGAGGGATGAAGGCGGAAGGATGAAGGCGGAAGGATGAAGGTGGAGAGGTATAATGGAAAAATTGAAAATGCATAGTCCTGATTTGACTGAAGGTAATATCGAAAAAATAGCCGGGTTGTTTCCGAATTGCGTGACGGAAAGTATGGATAAAAATGGCAAACTCAAAAAATCAATAGATTTTGATTTACTCAGGCAGGAATTATCCGGTACCATTGTTGAAGGGCCTCAGGAGCGCTATCATCTTAATTGGCCTGGAAAACGTGAAGCATTACTTGCCGCTAATGCTCCTATCGCAAAAACATTACGCCCTTGTCGTGAAGAAAGCGTTGATTTCGATACTACTCAGAATCTCTTTATTGAAGGAGATAATCTTGATGCATTGAAGCTTTTGCAGGAAACATATCTGGGCAAGATAAAAATGATATACATTGACCCACCATATAACACAGGAAATGATTTTATCTATGAAGATGATTTTGCCGAAAGCACAGAAGAATATCTTAGAAAATCAAATCAGAAAGATGAAGAAGGCAACCGTTTAGTAGCAAACACTGAATCAAATGGCCGTTTCCATTCCGATTGGCTTTCTATGATGTATCCAAGGTTAAAGCTTGCAAGAAATCTATTATCGGATGATGGATTAATCTTTGCATCAATAGGACCAGAAGAAATTAGCAACTTAAAAAAAATAATGGATGAAGTTTTTGGAGAAGCTAATTATCGCAACTCAATTGCAATTAAACGTGGCGCCAAAAGCGTACAAGCTCAATTCGAGACATGGGATAAATTAGGAACAGCTTTTGAGTATTTATTGTTGTATTCAAAAATATCTACATATCGTTTCCCAAAGATGGTAAGGGAACTGGATGATTCAAAATGCGGAGGTTGGAATAATCACTGGCGTGGCACAGATAGACCGACAATGAGATATGAGCTCTTTGGTATAACACCGGATACAGGACAATGGCGTTGGAGTAAAGACCGTAGTGTTATGGCTATTAACAATTACCAAAAAATGATATCAGAAATTGGAAAAACTGAAATAGATATTACTCAAGAAACAATTGATAGCTGGTATTTAGAACAAGGGGCAGATATTGACCTATTGCGGTTGTCTTCCAATGGCAAACCTGAACACTATATTCCACCGACAGATACAACTCTACTAAATGATATTTGGTTTCATGTTCCCTCAACTGGTTCAGGAATAGTGAAGCGATTAATGGGCATAAAAGCATTTGACAATCCCAAGCCTTTAGATTTACTAAAACAAGCATGCAGATTTTGTCCAAATGACGCTATAATTCTTGACTTTTACGCTGGTTCCGCAACCACCGCCCATGCTATCATGCAACTCAATGCCGAAGATGGGGGTAACCGTAAATTCATTATGATCCAGCTTCCGGAGCCTTGTGATGAAAAATCTGAAGCATTTAAAGCCGGTTATAAAACAATTGCCGAAATAGGGAAAGAACGTATCCGCCGTGCCGGGAAACAAATAAGAGATGAATTAGAAAAGAGGAAGGACAACAATCAAAAACAACTGCCGCTCGAAAATTCAGATTCAACTTCATCCTTTAGCCTTCATCCCTCATCCTTCCAATCCCCTTCATCCTTTATCCTTCATCCCTCATCCTTTGATATCGGCTTTCGCGTCCTAAAAGTAGCTTCATCCAGCATGTCCGGCATCTACTATACACCGGATGCAGTGCAACAAACGCAGCTTGCCTTATTTTCAGACAACATCAAAGAAGACCGCAGCGCTGAAGACTTACTCTTCCAGGTGCTTTTGGATTGGGGCGTTGATCTATCCTTGCCAATTAAAAAAGATGCAATTGCAGGTAAGGAGGTCTTTTTCGTGGATGACAATGCTCTCGCAGCATGTTTTGATAAAAATGGGGAAATCACAGAAGATTTTATAAAAGAGCTGGCCAAACGCAAACCTCTGAGAGTAGTGTTTCGTGATGCCGGTTTTAAGAATGACAGCGTTAAAATCAACGTGGAGCAAATCTTTAAGCTATTGTCACCACACACGGATGTTAAGACGATTTAAATGAAATCGAAAATGGATACAAAATAAATCCGAAACAGTGTCTCGGATTTTATCAAAAGGATAAGGGGGGAATATGAATATTTCAGACAAGACTAAAGAAATGGTAAAAAAGGAAATCGCCGCCGGATTATCCGGTTTTCCTGAGGTGCGAAAGGTTGTAGTTTTTGGTTCATTTGTGACTTCCGACATGCCCCACGATATAGATATCGCCGTGTTTCAGGATTCAAATGAAAGCTATTACCCCCTTGCCAGAAAGTACCGCCGAATTCTTAGAAATGTTGCACGGATAATACCGATGGATGTTATTCCGGTTCGGCCGAATCCGGAACACGAACCTTTTTTAAAGGAAATTGAAAAAGGTGAGGTGGTTTATGAAGGATGAAACAAGAGTATGGATATCCTATGCTGAGGAGAATCTCAAAGTTGCAGGGCTTGCACTGGAACACGGCCATCTTAATGCTTGTCTCCAGAATGCTCAACAGGCGGTGGAAAAATATTTAAAAGCGGTTATCATTGAGTTTGATCTCCCGTTTGTGCGAACGCATAGTATTCGAGAACTGGTTGGTCTGCTATCTGAAAAGCAAATCACATCGCCGATTTCAGATGATGATATGGATCTGATGGATTCTATTTATGTCCCATCAAAATATCCAATTTATTCCGCTCTGCCTCAGGCCATGCCTGACAGGGCTATATGTGATGAAGCTCTGGATATTGCCGTTAGAACACGAGATTTTGTCAACAACATTATAAAGCCGGGCGGGATTTGCTGATAGCGGATATAAGTCTATGAAAAGTGATAAGTTTGTGATGAAAAACAATAGAGATAATGTATTACCATCTGTAAATCCCCAACCCCGTTTGAAGTTGCGTTTTAAACAACAGCGATACCAAACTCTTGCTGTGGATGCAGTTGTGGATTGTTTCAAAGGACAAGCAAATACAGAAGGTATCGGTTACCGGATCGATCCCGGTATGAGGGAAAAAGACAAAAAGGGGTATTACCAAACGGGCGCTTATGAAGAATCAGGCTTTAAAAATGCCGGTTTACTTCTAAATGATCAACAGCTTCTTGAAAATATTCAACAAGTTCAACGGCTCCAAAACCTTCCCCAGTCCGGCAACTTGGCAAAAACAAAAATATCTCCAATCAATCTGGATGTTGAGATGGAAACCGGAACCGGTAAGACTTACTGCTATATTAAGACCATTTTCGAAATGAACAAACGCTATGGCTGGAACAAGTTTATAGTTGTAGTGCCCAGTATTGCTATTCGAGAAGGTGTTTATAAATCTTTTGAAATAACAGCAGAGCATTTTCAGGAATCTTATGGCAAAAAGGTAAAATTTTTCATTTATAACTCTAAACAACTTCACAACCTGGAAAGTTTTTCATCAGATGCCGGAATCAATACCATGATAATAAATGTGCAGGCATTTAATGCAACCGGCAAAGATGCCCGCAGGATTTATGAAGAACTGGATGACTTTCAGACCCGAAAACCCATTGATGTTATCAAAGCAAACCGTCCCGTCCTTATTTTAGATGAACCGCAAAAAATGGAAGGGACTAAAACTCTTGACTCGCTTAAAGAGTTTAATCCCTTATTTATCCTGCGCTATTCAGCCACGCATAAGACGGAGCACAACAAGATTCACCGTCTGGATGCGCTGGATGCGTATAACCAGAAGCTGGTTAAAAAGATTGCTGTTCGCGGCATATCCGTAAAAGGACTTTCCGGAACCAATGCTTACCTTTATCTGGAATCCATTGGGGTCTCTAAACAAAGCCCGGTTGCCCGTATAGAGATGGAGATTAAACATAAAAACGGGATTAAAAGAGAAATTCGTAAATTGAATAAGGGGAACAATCTTTTTACTAAATCCGAAGAGCTGGATCAGTATAGAGGTTTTGTAATTTCCGATATAAATGCAATTACAGACACAGTCAGCTTTACGAATGGTGTTGAGCTTACAGCAGGAGAAGTCACAGGCGACATAAATGAATTAACGTTGCGTCGAATTCAGATACGTGAAGCTATCAGGTCTCATTTTGAAAAAGAGCAGATTCTGTTTCATCAGGGAATAAAAGTCCTCTCACTGTTTTTTATTGATGAAGTAGCCAAATATCGGAAGTACACAGAGGCAGGGGAAGAAGGCGGTGAATATGCTAAAATTTTTGAAGAAGAATATATAGATTGTGTCAATGAGTTAAAACTTCTTTTCCAGGATAAATACAGAAACTATCTGGATGGAATTGAAGCTTCAAAAACACACAATGGATACTTTTCCATCGATAAAAAATCAAATCGGTTAATTGATCCGAAAATGAGCGCAACTGAAAGAAAACAGGGTGAAGCAAATGATGTTGATGCCTATGATTTGATCTTAAAAGACAAGGAACGGCTGCTTTCTTTTGGTGAACCCATCAGATTTATTTTTTCACATTCTGCTCTTCGGGAAGGATGGGATAATCCGAATGTATTTGTCATCTGTACTCTTAAACACAGTGACAGCACCATTTCCCGCAGACAGGAAGTTGGGCGGGGTCTTCGTATTGCAGTGAACCAGTTGGGAGAAAGACAGGATAATCCCGCAACGGTGCATCAAACCAATGTGTTAACAGTTGTGGCAAGCGAGAGTTATAAAGACTTTGTATCGGGTTTACAGAAAGATATCAGCATATCCTTATCCGATAGGCCACATGTTGCCGATGAGGCATTTTTTACAGGCAAAACTCTGCAAACCGAGACTGGGCCAGTAGAAGTTACTGCCCAGATGGCCAAGCAGATATACAAATATTTACTGAAAAACGATTATACGGATGACAATGATAATATCTCTAATCAATACATTGATGCAGTAAAAAATGAGTCGCTTGCCCCGTTACCTGATGATCTGAAACCATTTAAAGACCGAATCTTCAAGTTGATAGACAGTGTATATAGTGATGCCAAACTGCCACAGATAGAAAATGATCGAGGAGCCAAAACCAATCTCCTGAATGATAATTTTAATAAAAAAGAATTTAAAGAACTTTGGAGCCGAATAAATAATAAAGCCGCTTACACGGTTTATTTTGATAGCTCCGAACTTATTGAAAAATGCGTGAAGACGCTTGACAAAGAGTTGCGGGTTAAGCCTTTGCAGTACACTATTCAGCATGGGGAACAAAAAGATAATATCAGCTACGAGCAGATCAAAGCCGGTGAAGGATTTGAGATTCAGGAGACGGCAACCCAGTTTAGCCGAAAATCCATCCGCTCGGCAGTCAAGTACGACCTTATAGGCAAAATATGTGAAGCAGTTCAACTGACCAGAAAAACGGTATCTGAAATACTGCGTAAAATTCAAACCCCGGTTTTTGCCCAGTTTAAAACAAATCCGGAAAATTTTATTTCCGAAGCCTCCCGTTTGATAAATGAGCAGAAAGCAACAGTCATCATTGAACATCTGACTTATAATATTGTTTCAGGAACTCATGATATCAATATATTTACGGATGCTCAGGTCAAGCAGGATTTCAGCAAAGCAGGAGATCCGTTGAAACGTCACATCTATGATTATGTGATAACCGAATCAAAAAACGAGCGCGCTTTTGTTAAAGACCTTGATACCAGCGCTGAAGTAGTACTCTATGCAAAACTTCCAAAAGGCTTTTTTATCCCAACACCGGTTGGTAATTATAACCCGGATTGGGCGATTACCTTTAAGGAAGGACTGGTAAAACATGTATATTTTGTAGCGGAAACAAAAGGGTCCATGTCAAGCATGGAACTAAGAGAAATTGAAAAAACAAAGATTGAATGCGCCAGAAGATTTTTTGATGAGATCAATAAAAAGATAAATCCGGAACATGTAAAATACGATGTTGTGGATAGCTACGGAAAGCTGATGGAATTGGTGAATGATTGTTATCATTAAAAATTATGAAAAGATAATCAAAGATTATTGTAATAATAATAATATGCTGTAACCATATGTCGTATTACAAGTAGAGGGAAGGACAAATTAATTGGGATAGGAACTGACCCCTGTTGTCAATAGTGTAAACCAATTTATCACGGTAAATTTGTTCTAAATATAAGCTTCAATTATTTAGAACCACTGGTTGAAATCTTTTCGTCATTTTCAGATAATCGAAGACAGCTCTTACGTTAAATGATAATCGTCTCATTTTTTGAGACACGGTTTGTTTGGCT
>NZ_JBAMMY010000039.1:0-4137 GCF_051233685.1 Desulfobacterium sp. N47 | reverse complement strand
AGGACGGTTTAAAGGGAAAGTCCCAAAACCAATGGCCCCGCCGGAGGCAGCATGGATAAATAAACCGGTACCGGAAAATAGTGATCCATTACGACACTAAACTCTTAATGAATGTGTCTCATTTTCATTGACAAGTTCCGCAGATAATGTCACCCAGTTTGCTGCACCTACAGCAGAAGAAGTACGAATGATCCGTGAACAAGTAGATCCACCCGGAATTTTCGTCAAACGCGCTGCTTAATAAGGCTAAAACCATACAGGCAGTGCCGCAAAGATAAAAAAACCCGGAGCATAAACCTGCGCCGGGTTTTTAACAAACTTTCTGCGGTTAGAATACGTGCCTATACCCAATTACAACCAGGCAATCGGAATATTATTATGACAAATGCTATCATCATTATTTATGAGTAAATACTATTATATCCCCCTGAACTTCCGCAAGCACTATACTTCCGTCCTGAATTTCTCCTTTAAGGATTTCTATCGAAAGCGGGTTTTCCAGATACTTCTGGATTGCACGCTTTAACGGACGCGCGCCGTATACCGGATCATATCCTTTTTCCACTATCAGTTTTACTGCATCATCCGACAAAACAAGTTTGATATTTTTTTCCGCAAGTCTTGCCTCAAGTTTTTTAATCTGGATTTTTACTATTTCTCCGATCTGTTCGGGTGAAAGGTTATGAAAAATTATAGTTTCATCTATCCTGTTTAAAAATTCAGGCTTAAAGCTTGCCTTTAATGCTTCCGTAACTCTTTCTTCCATCTCTTTCCGTCTTGATATCCCAAGTTCCTGTATCCACTGGCTTCCGACATTTGAAGTCATTATTATAATCGTGTTTTTAAAATCAACCGTTCTTCCATGACCATCCGTCATTCTGCCGTCATCCAGAATCTGCAAAAGAACGTTAAAAACCTCGGGATGGGCTTTTTCTATTTCATCAAAAAGTACTACCGAGTATGGTTTCCTTCTGACCGCTTCTGTGAGATATCCACCTTCATCATATCCAACGTAGCCGGGAGGCGCTCCGATAAGCCTTGAAACAGCATGTTTTTCCATATATTCGGACATATCAATTCTTACCATTGCCTGCTCGCTGTCAAAAATAAATTCGGCAAGCGCTTTGGCAAGTTCCGTTTTTCCCACTCCGGTAGGTCCCATGAAAATAAATGAACCTATCGGCCTGTTTGGGTCCTGCATTCCTGATCTTGCTCTCCTTACAGCGTTTGAAACCGCCTCCAACGCCTCATCCTGGCCAATAACCCTCATCGCCAGCCTGTCTTCCATTCTGACAAGTTTTTCCCTTTCACTCTCAAGCATTTTTCTGACCGGAATACCTGTCCATTTTGAAATGACTTCGGCTATGTCTTCATCATCAACCTCTTCTTTAAGCATCTTTCTGTCATTCTGCAAAGTTTCAAGGTTTTGGTTTGCATCATCAAGGCGTTTCCTAAGATCGGCGGCCTTTCCATATCTTAACTCTGCAACTTTGGCCAGATTGCCCTCTCTTTCAGCCTGCTGTTCTTCAGTGCCCAGATGTTCGATTTCTTCTTTTATCTTTCTTATAATCTGTATCAGCTCTTTTTCCTTATCCCAATGTGCTTTCATAGCATCAATTTCTTCATTAAGACCGGAAAGTTCCGCTTCGATTTTCAAAAGGCGATCTTTGGATGCCTGATCCGATTCCTTCTTTAAAGCCACGCGCTCAATTTCAAACTGTGTGATTCTGCGCTGGATCTCATCTATTTCAGACGGCATGCTGTCGATTTCTATCCTTAACTTCGATGCGCATTCATCGATCAGATCTATTGCCTTATCAGGAAGAAACCTGTCTGAAATATAGCGATGCGACAAAGTGGCCGCAGCAATAATGGCGGAATCCATAATTCTTACGCCATGATGTACCTCATATTTTTCCTTAAGCCCGCGAAGGATAGAAATGGTGTCTTCCACACTGGGCTCATTTACCATTACCGGCTGAAACCTTCTTTCAAGAGCGGCGTCTTTTTCAATATATTTTCTGTATTCATTTAATGTTGTTGCCCCGACACAACGAAGCGTTCCTCTTGCGAGAGCCGGTTTTAACATGTTGGATGCGTCCATCGCACCTTCTGCTGCTCCGGCGCCCACAAGAGTGTGCAATTCATCTATAAAGAGAATTATATCACCTTCCGCCTTTTCAACTTCCTTTAATACGGCTTTCAGGCGGTCTTCAAATTCCCCCCTGTATTTTGCGCCTGCAATCAAAGCGCCCATATCAAGAGAAACAAGCCGTCTGTTTTTTAAGGTCTCCGGAACATCTCCTTCCACAATCCTGCGGGCAAGTCCTTCAACAATAGCGGTTTTTCCTACTCCCGGTTCACCTATAAGAACGGGATTGTTTTTTGTTCTTCTTGAAAGAACCTGGATTATACGCCTTATTTCATCATCCCTTCCTATCACCGGATCAAGCTTGCCAAGCCTTGCAAGGGCCGTAAGATCCCTGCTGTATTTATCCAATGCCTGGTATTTTTCCTCAGGATTCGGATCTGTTATTCTCTGGTTTCCGCGAACCTCCACAAGAACCTTTAAGATTGAGTCACGTGTAATATTATTTCGTTTTAATATCTTAGCTGCTTCTCCGTCGCGTTCATCCGAGATGGCAAGAAGAATATGCTCGGTGCTCACATATTCATCTTTCATCTTGTCGGCTTCAGCGAAAGCCGAATCAAGCACAGTTTTCAAACGCTGTGAAATGCTTACTTCTCCTGCGCCCCGGACTTTAGGGAACCTGTCAATCGAAGCTGCAACTTCTTTTGCGACAGAATCAGGCGAAACACCAAGCTTGTTTAACACAGCTCTTGTAATGCCCTCCTGCTCGCCAAGCATTGCAGAAAGCATATGTTCGGGTTCTATCTGTTGATTGGTATTTTTTGAGGCCAACGATTGCGCATTTCCTATAGCCTCTTGTGATTTAACCGTAAATTTATCAAAACGCATGTATGCCTCCTGATTTTATAAAATATTTAAGCAACCTTTATTTATTTCAAATTGTACCATATAAAAATATCCGGTAAACATTTTTGTATTATTTATTACTAATTTCATTATCAAGTTCTTAAAAAGTCTAAACTTCAAGAGAGTTTTCTTTTACATCTTTTCGTTTATTACCGGGTAGTTACTTGTTTTTGATAAAATAAACACCAAAAGCGTTATGTCAATTAAACAATTGCAGCATGAGTAAAAATATTTTTTGAGATATCAGAGATAACCGCAAAACCTTTTGTCATTCCAGCATGCAGCAGGATCTCTTTTGTTTACATTTAGTTCAGACAATGGGTCACTTCGGGTACAGCGAGAAATCTTTTTGTTTTTAAATGGTTTAGAGTGTCAAAATTTCCCGGTTATTGCATCAGGATAACCGCATTTGCAAATAATGGTTTTACAAAAACACCCCAACCGTCATGCCGGACTCGATAAGCCTGCCCCGGCAAGTTTTAAGCCGGGGGCATCCGGAACCCAATGGAATTACTGGTTCCCGGCCTTCGCCGGAATGACGAAAGGAGTTGTTTCTATATTTTCATTTTCTTAACAAAGATAATATTGAGCAAAACAGAATGTATTAAAAATCAGTTGATTTAATTTAAGCAAAGTGTTAGCCAAACTTTCGTATTGTTGTTCATTGTAGAAGCCGTTTCTTTTGGCATTTTTTTGTAAAAAATAATCCGATATTTTATTACACGTTCTAAAGGATTTAATATGACCGGATATAGCAAAGCCCCAATCTTCAGATAATTGAAGTGCGGGGCTTTTGTTTTTAGAACGGATGCTAATTTCCAATACGGATAATCCTGTTTTTTAGAATTATTTTTATAAAATTCTCAAAATGCTTAGAGATATTCAAGGAGATATGAGGGCTCAAAGATTGAAAGTAAAAATATCCTCTTTCTCTGTGAACCAATAAATAAAAAGTTATACAGAAAGACAAAAACATATTCTCACAAAAATTCATCATCTAATTACATATATTATTAATATAATAGTATAAAACCGTAAGGATGTTTTTCAGAGTTATTTTTAATTTTACGAAAAAAAATTTCATCTTTATGTTGATCATACGAAATTATAAGATCAACGGAACTGGTGAATAACTTGTT
>NZ_JBAMMY010000036.1:0-6619 GCF_051233685.1 Desulfobacterium sp. N47 | reverse complement strand
GGGCACACTCAAGAATGAGCTTGTACATCACCAGCATTACTACACCAGAAAAGAGGCAATTCAGGATATCACAGAATATATAGAGATTTTTTATAACCGGCAAAGGCGGCAGGCCAGACTTGGCTATCTGTCTCCGGTTGTTTTTGAGAAGCAATTTTACGCATTAAAACAAGCGGCATGAAAAATAAATTGGTTTACACTATTGACAACAGGGGTCAGTCTTGAGATTACAGCCAAATTAGACACCAATTCCTACGAGACCGGCATCAAAGTCTCTGATGAAGAACTCCGAAAGATTGCTATCGAGAGGGATGGTTTCCATGGAGAGTGGAATTATAAAATAAAACCAAGGCCATTATGCTAAATGTTCAGCTTATATTTTCTAAACCACTTACTGCCCATAAGCCTGCAAACCCGGCTCCTATTATAACAACATGGGGATTGCCGTTATTCATCAGGATAAATCCTTTAGAATATTTTCATACACATTTTTTATAGGGATCTTCTTCTCAAGAGCAATTGTTTTACATACTTCATATTCAGGTGCAAACCGTGTGGAGCCGTCTGTGTTTGTGATGCATTTTACCGAAACAGTTCCATAGATAGTTTTTATTTCAACCCGACGTCTTGGCAGTTTTTTTCTTTCAAGTTCATGGTATCTGACACCTGTTGTACTGGTTTCGGATAAGATCCGGTTAATAACAATATCCTTATTATAATGATTGCAAATCACATATATTTTAGTTCCCGGCCTGTTTTTTTTCATGTAAACAGGCGCCCAGTATACATCAAGTGCTCCGTCTTCAAAAAGCCTATCCATCAGATATCCGAAAATTTCAGGATTCATATCATCAATGCAGGTTTCTACCTGTAGGATAATATCCTTTTGACAAGTATCTTCAGATATGTCTTTACCAGTTACTATCCTTAAAAGATTCGGAATATGTTCAAGATCATATTTTCCTGCACCATAGCCTGTCTTTTCGACAATCATATCGGGAAATTTTCCGAATGATTGGCAAAGAGCCTTTACAATAGCAGCACCGGTAGGTGTTACAATCTCCTTTTTTATATCAACACCATATACGGCAACGCCGTTTAATATTGATAACACGGCAGGCGGCGGAACCGGCATAATTCCATGCCGGCAGTTTACAAAGCCTGAACTTATGGGAATTTTAGATGAATATAGTTTTGTTATTCCAAGATAATCAATGCAAAGAGCCGTGCCTGCAATATCAACAATTGAATCGACTCCTCCCAACTCATGAAAATGTACGTTTTCTTTTGGGCAGGCATGAATCCTGGCTTCGGCTGTAGCAATTATGTCAAAAACGGAGATACTCATACCTTTAACATTTGCTGAAAGAGAACTATTTGAAAGAAGTGATAAAATCTGGGAATAATTTCTTGATAAGGAAGATGTGGCAGTCTTTACTTCAACTTGTTTTGCGCTTATTCCATTTTTGAAAACATTTGAAACGGTCAGCTCGAAATCATGTAATGGAATATTTTGTATTTGTTCTATGAGCCAATCAACAGGTACGCCAAGATCAATAAAAGCGCCCAGAGTCATGTCACCGCTTATTCCGGAAAAACAGTCAAAATATGCAATCATAAATATATCCCTTCAGCCCATCCTAAAAAGCAGAATCCGGTTTAATGACCTGTTGAATGAAGTTTTATAATTTCAAGCAAGAGTTCACCGGTATTTACCATATCATCAACCTTAACTGATTCCCGCACAGTATGCACGTCGCACATACCGGTTCCTATAACTCCGGCCATAATACCTTTTGAAAAAAATACATTGGCATCCGCCCCGCCCCCTGTGATTTTTGTTATCATTTTTCTGCCCAGGCTGGCGGCGGCTTGTTTGGCTAAAGTCACAACCGTATGGTCCTCCGGGATGTTTGTGCATGAAAAATCATCTTCCACAATAACATCCACTCTCGGAAGACCATTAGACGAATCACCCTGGTAATTCTTTATAACATTTTCAAAAGAAGATATTATGTTATTCGTGACTTCCTTCAACTTTTCACTATTATGACTTCTGACCTCACCCTTGATATTAACATAACTTGGAACAATATTTGTTGCTACACCGCCTTTTATTATACCAAGATTACATGTTGTTTCCCGGTCGATCCTCCCGATTTCAAGACCGGCTATTGCTTTTCCGGCAAGAACGATTGCATTTATACCTTTTTCCGGAGCAGCACCGGCATGAGCATCCCGTCCGTAAATTTTAAATTCAAGCCTGTTTGCGCCGGGAGCATGTGTAACTATACCTTCCGTATCAGTGGCATCAAGGGCATAGCCGTATTTTGCATCTATAAGCCTCATATCAAGATGTTTTGCTCCCAGGAGGCCGATTTCCTCACATATGGTTAAAACTATCTCAATCGGTCCATGGCTGATATTATTTTCTTTAAGAACCGTCATTACTTCAATTAGTATTGCTATTGCGCTTTTATCGTCCGCCCCAAGTATGGTATTGCCGCTGCTTGTAAAAACTCCGTCTTTTAATACAGGCACAATACCTTTTCCCGGTTCAACAGTATCCATATGTGCATTCAAAAGAAGCGGGGGAGCTTTTTGATTGCCGGTAAACTTTATAACCAGATTTCCCGTATCGCTTCCAGTTATTTTTCCTGCTTCGTCAACAGCAGTTTTTGCCCCCATGGATTCGAATATCTTTTTTAATTCCGTGGCGATATTGCCTTCCTGTTTTGAAACGCTGTCGATTCCGACAAGAAACCGGAAAGTATCAGCAAGCCTTTCACTGTTTATCATATAAACTCCCTTGGATTTGAAAATCTTATTACAAACTATCTTGCTTTCTAATATTATAAATTACTTAATCAGCTTATAAAAGTCATTTATTGGCATTATAACCTTTAAATATTCGTCTTTATATAAAATCATTGACAAATAAACGGGGCTTACTATTATATGTGAGTTTTTTAATGGAAGTGCGCAGTTCACTGGTGGGGCTCCCGGACTTCAAATCCGGTGTGGGGCGCTAATACCGTCCCGGGTGGGTTCGATTCCCATGCACTTCCGCCATTTTATTCTATTATTACGTCATGCCATACAAATAAACGCGCTTACCTGCCGGTTTGATATTAATCTTTTAGCTCCTGGAATTGCAGAGAACGAGATTAGAATTAACAAATTCCCAATTGATGAGATTTTTAATGATTGTTTTTTTGATGATATCCTCAAGTGTTTTACCGGCCAAGTCAGTACCCTCAATCAGCTTGTTCAGGTTGGCAACATAAGCATTATGATGTTTCCCATGATGAAAGTCCAATGTCTTTGCGCTGATATATGGTGCCAAAGCATCTTTTCCGTAAGGAAGGTCGGGTAGGGTAATAGCCATTTTTCTCTCCTTTTTTGTGAATTTTTGGTTATTTACGCTGAACTCGTTAATAATCGGCACAACTTTTTTGCTCGCTTGATTTAATTATTAGAAGTTTCAATCTGTTTTTTTCGCTTATCGCGAACATAAATAGCCTTTGATGCGGTTGTGCCTATTTGCCTTTCTTCCATATCAAAAAGCTTTGTTGCAGAAACAAGCTCGCCTAACTTTCCATATCCATAATTGCGTGGATCAAACTCAGGTGATTGTTTTGCTATATTGCTGCCTACAGGCGCAAGATGAGCCCACCCGCTTTCATCGGAGGATGCTTCCACGGCATTGCGCAGCAGGCTTACCAGTTTTGTATCTTTTCTTAGATCACCGCTGGATTTTTTTACAATCGCTTCACTTTCATCAGTCTTTGCACGAAGTACTTCTGTATAAATAAATTTGTCACAAGCTGAAACAAAAGCAGAAGGCGTCTTCTGCTCTCCAAAGCCATAAACCAATAATCCTGACTCTCTGATTCTTGAAGCCAGCTTGGTAAAATCACTATCACTTGAAACTATGCAGAATCCGTTAAAATTACCGGTGTACAATAGATCCATTGCATCAATAATCATTGCGCTATCAGTTGAGTTTTTCCCTTTTGTGTAGGCAAATTGCTGCATTGGCTGAATGGAATATTGCAACAGAACATCTTTCCATCCTTTCAGGCCAGGCCCCGTCCAATCACCATAGATTCTCTTGACGCTAGCCACCCCGTAATTTGCTATCTCCGCCAGTAAACCAACCACAATGCTTGGTTGAGCATTTTCCGCATCTATTAGAACTGCTAACTTGTCAGTATGTTCCATATTTTAATTTTCCTATTACTCTTCTGATGGTAGCGCTAAAGGGCAAGGCTCGTATAGGTGTTTTCTTCCTGCAAAGTCATGTCAGTCTTCAGTGGCATAGTCAGATACTCTTTACTTCGAATACCTGATTGTTAACGAAGTAACAACACCCCAAACCCAATTATATATAAAAACAAATGCAGGTGTAAAAACACCGAGTTCCATTCCTGCTATACCCTTATGAGCTTTATATGGAAAAACTATAAACAGTTGAACCATTGTCGGGAACAAACTTAATATCGTGCCTTTGGCAAATGGTCTGGAATTGAGCAATGGCAGGATAAACAACAAACCCCAGATACCACCCCAGACGATACGCGGGTATAACCAGCTTGCCGTTAATGCAGGTGACATTGACACACCTAAAGCTTTGGTTATGCCCAAATCACCGAATAACCAAACAACCACGCTGTTCGCAAAAGCGCCTAAGCACCCGGCAGCAAAGAGAATCAGTAGTCTTTTCATTATTGGATTTCCTTGACAGATACTAAATATAAAAAATATAATCAGTTACGTATTATCAGTACATCTCGTATTTTACCAGCCTGCCGTCAAGCCCGCCGGCTTTTATCGGTTTTTTCCACGATGCTTCCAACCCGATATTTTTGATATATTTTCGATCTCCAAAATAAACAAAAGCAGTAGAACCTTTACATTTTTGTTTCAGAAAATCGCCTATATTTTTAAAAAACATTTCAAGGTCTTCATCTCCACCCATTCGAATGCCATAAGGCGGATTGGTTACGATTACATGATTTTCGAGAGCCGGAAGCTTTCTGAAGTCCGCCTTTTCAACACTTACGTTATTTCCGTAATGAAGCCCCATCAGGTTTGCTTTTGACGCTCTTACTGCCTGTACAGACACGTCACTTCCTGCAATCAGTCCTTTAGGCAGTTCCCGGATACGCCCATCGGCCTCTTTTTTTACCTTTTTCCAGATAGCAGCGTCAAAGTCGGGCAGAAATTCAAAACCGAATTGCTTTCTGAATACACCTGCAGGAATATTGCTATACTGCATGAGCGCTTCACACAAAAGGGTTCCTGAGCCGCACATAGGATCATATAAAGGAACGAAACCATCCCATTCGCTAAACCGTATAATCGCTGCGGCAACGGTTTCCTGCATCGGCGCCGAAACGGTATCCTCTCTGTATCCTCTTTTGTGAAGTGCAGCGCCTGAAGTATCGAGGCTAATTACAGCTTCATCGTTTCTGATATGAAGGTTCAGTAAAATATCAGGATTTTTTACAGACACATCCGGACGCTGGCCGGTTTTTTCTTTGAAATAGTCTGCAACCGCATCTTTAAGACGAAGTGCTGCATACTTTGAATGCGAAATCGAGCTGTCGGAAACATTAGCCGATACGGCAAAGGTATTGCCATCACTCTTAAAAAATTCATCCCACTCGATCTGTCTGGCTTTCTGATATAATATATCGGAATCATGACAAGGATATGATATTAATGGCGCAAGGCACCGTGAAAGAAGCCTTGTCAGATAATTGATCCGATACAGAGTTGATTTGTCAGCCCTGAAATAGATTCCGCTGAATTCAGGATTAACATCTTCGGCGCCGAGTTCAGATAGTTCCTTAGCACCAGCTTCTTTTAAACCTTCGGCAACCTGGGCAAAATAACGGCTATCATTTTGGTACTGATATAGTGCCGATTGCCGCTTCTCTCTTCTGATGCATCTGATTCGACCGGCTGATAGCATTTTTTACCGCTTCCTTTTTAACCGGAGCTGTAAATAACGGTCGAGATATTGCTTAATCATTTCAGACCTTTTAAAGTATTGGTTATTACGCGTATGAATAAACACTTTAATTGCCGCATGAGATTATATTGCAAGAATTTGGGGATAAAATCAACTTAATTATGGGCAAATCCTGGAAAGTACAACTGCTGGTAATCGAAAGCCATGGTTTATAATATGGATAAAACCCTTCAAAATAGAGATCACCCATATGGATTACGTTTGCATTCTTAAAATAAATGACAGAGTCTCCATCGGTATGTCAGCACCGGCGCGAAAATGTTATAAAACTTCCGGTTTAAAAATGCATGTCAAATAAAGGCCGGCCGGGTAGAAGATTAGCCCTCCCGACCGGCTTTATATTATTTTTCAACAACCTCTTTCATGCGATAACTTTTTCCTTCAATAACCACAGCCTCAGTATGGTGGAGCAACCGGTCAAGCAGCGCCGATGTCAGCGTGCTGTCATTATTGAAGATTTCCGGCCATTCCTTAAACACACGGTTGGTTGTGATCACAAGGGAACCTTGTTCATATCGTTGGCTATCGACAACATCGTCACCTATGCCCGACACCGGATAACCAATGCCTTGGCCGAAA
>NZ_JBAMMY010000034.1:0-17068 GCF_051233685.1 Desulfobacterium sp. N47 | reverse complement strand
GTTTCTGGGATTGTAATCGATTATGGGTATGGAGCCCTTGCTCCTGATGTAGTTGTAGTTTTTAATAATATCGTATTTGGCATCGGCAATGTCGATTTTGACCTGGTTTGCAGCTTGAGGGTGGTGCTTTTGAATCTGTTCATTATTGCTGATAATCTGGCTGCCTTCATCCGCATTACCGGCGATATTGGTTGCGGCAACGGGCAATTCCAGCTTCAAATGAACTTCGACCGATGTGGTTAAGATAAGATTATAACCGAAGATTTTTTGTTTTTTGTTTGGATTTTGCGGATTGCGTCGCACTCCTATTCTTGCATCAGTGTCTTTGGGAAGTTTTGGACAGCATATGGTCATGGAACCGTCATTGAAGTTAATGGTAGAAACATTTGAGCGGATGGTGTTGATGCACAGGTTTTGTTTGTCGAGTTGTTCTTTTACATTAAAGAGGATGGCAGTATTTACTTGTTCCTGTGATGGCTCTACATCGGCAAAGTCGAGCCTGAAAGCAAACAGTTCGATTTTTGGTTTTTTAGTTTCATTGCCATTTTTATCTTTTTCAGGGAATTTGTCAGACGGACATTCCGTATGGACACGAACCTCAGAGCCGAGGTTATTTTGATCAAGATTATCGAGCCGATAGAGGATACGGCTTTTTACTCTACCGATGACATCTTCAACCCTGATGCAGGAACATTGATTGCAAAAGTAAGTGCATCCTTTATATCGGGCCCATGTGGGATAAAGAGTGCCGTCATGAGCAAGAATATTAAATGTAATCATTTCAAGTTGGTGAAAGATACGAACAAGGAGATGAAAGATTTCATTATAAAGCGCTTCGCCCAGCCGTTCACGGAAGATTGAGAAAGTACCTTCACAAGGGATATTATCTTCAGAGATACCGGCATAAGTGCGATATGCTCGGCCGCGATCCTTGTCCCGCAAAATTTCAAGAAACTTTTTCATGTTTTGATGTCCGTCGATGTAACGGAACAGATCGAGTAAAAACGGACTTGGCGGATCATAACAAGGTGGTCCTTTATCTGAATAACAATGAGCTACCATGGATCTTATGAATGAAAAATCTATTAAAGAGGTTATCATACGGCAATACCCACCTTTGATATCGCCGTTGGAATAAGTTTTAACGAATTGGTTTTTAAATTGATATGCTGAAAGAAGGTTGAGGTTCGGGAAAGGCTTCCGGTGAGAAACTGAAATATTTATATTGATGTTGTTGAGCTTTTTGCTTATGCTGTTTATGGTGAATTTTTCGAAGGGGTTCACCGCATACCTCAGTCCGGGTGGAAGTTGCTGCTTCTGCCCGGATTATCCTGTAAGTTTATTCCTGCAATTTTGTCCAAAGGATACAAAAACACATCTTTTATTTTGCCGTGAACCATATGATCATGACCACTTTTGGCAGTTCCTTTTGTCTGTCCGACTTTAATCCAGTTGGCAGCCTTGTAGCAGGTACCTTTGAAGCGGCTTTGATCTACAAAGGTTTCCAGCAGATATAGCGGATGATGATAAACTTTCATCCAATCATCTGATATTCTTTTGATATTAAGCGACAAGAGTTTTGAGGCAAGGCACTTGACATTAACCCAGGGCAACACAAGAAAGCGGGTGTTATTGGCCACAAAGTGCAGGTTTTTTTCTTTGGTCTTTTTATCCCAGCCGATGAAAGCATCCCGGGATTTAACGGACCAGGCAGCAGAACCCCAGCCAAGACATGCTACGGGGCTATCTCCACTGAATGCGATGTAGGTCAGATGATTTCCAACGATTTGTCGATACCCCAGATAATGATATTGTTCAACCAGACTTCGATAAAGCGGTTCGGATTTGCTGCCTCTGACAAGCTGCAACTGAAGTGGTTTGAGTTGGGAAAACACACAGGCAACAGGAGTTGTATCAATGTCAACTGTCTCAATTGATTGATTACGCTCTTTATTTCTTCCGTCATGAACACCTGAAGGATAATTGATAAGATTTTTACGATAGAGAGTCAGAAGAACTTCCCGACAGGCCATGTCTTTGAGCCGGCCATTGGGCTGGCGCCAATTCCATTTTTGGCATAAAGCCCTGGAAATCTGGGTGCGTGATTTGTTCCGGTTCTCATCAATGACGCACTGGATAACATCCGGATCCGCTGCTGTGATTGTCCGTTTTCTGATGATTAAGGGTAGCATGATCATTGTATAGCAAAAAAGAAGCTCGGACGCCAGCAGAAAATAAAAAAAAGTGAAAATATTTTTTGCCTGGTAAATTTGCCTGAAAAATTGGGTTGAAATAAAAAATTGTGGGTTGAAAATCGTCGAGATTTTAGCCTGATAGACTTATTAAATTACCTCCATTATATAAAAAACTATGGATAGACACAGTGATATCTGATTATATCGTACGGCTTAAACTTTGGCTCAATAATGAATTTTTTGGATTATTCAGGGAGATGCGTTGGAGTTATGCTCCGCCGATGATGGTATATATGGCGGCAGGGGTTTCCGGTTTTACAGGAATCATTGAAAGCTTTTATGTAAAAGAACAACTTGGCCTTTCAGCGGCTTTTCTGGCAAGTCTGGGTTTTTGGGCCGGTCTGCCATGGGCGCTGAAAATGCCTCTTGGGCATCTTGTAGATCTATACTGGCGTAGAAAGTCCTTATTTATTTATCTTGGCGCATTCATTATGGCATCCGGTTTACTTATAATGGTAGGTCTTACCGGTTACAAAGACTGGATGCAGACAATACTGCCGGTTAATATATGGTACGTAATTTCCGCACTGCTGTCTCCTGTAGGCTATGTTTTACAGGATGTGGTGGCCGATGCTATGACTGTGGAAGCTGTGCCGCATTTTAAAACAGACGGATCACGTTTTTCTGAAGATGAGCTGAAACGAATGCATGTTACGGTGCAGACTCTTGGCCGTATAGCAATACTCGGCGGCAGTGCCGGAGTTGCGGGCCTAGGCGGATGGCTTGCTCATGTACTTTCCTATGCTTCAATGTATTGGGTATCTTTGTTGATACCTGTTATTTCAGTAATGGGTGTTGCAACAGGCGCTATGATAAGCCGTATGCAGCGCAAGAAGTTCAGGCTGCAAGGCTTCAGCAAAGAAGCTATTTATAAAATGATGCAGCCTGAGTCACATATTCTTTCACCAAATTATTATATCCTGATCGGAAGCGCGATTTTTGTACTAATCACATTGGGAATCGGTTTATCCGGAATTGCGCTGAAGGAAGAAATAATCTTTTGCAGCTCACTTTTGATTATAGGATATCTGATTAACCAGCTGTTACATGAAATGGAACCCGAAAAGCGCCGTGAAATAATCAGTATCGCAATAATTATTTTTGTCTTTCGTGCCATGCCCACCTCAGGGGCAGGCGCAAGCTGGTGGCAGATTGATGTGCTGCATTTCGATGAGCCTTTTTTCGGAACATTGCGCCAGATTTCAGCAATACTTGCAATCTTTGGGATGATCGCCCTGCGCGTCTGGATGAGCAAAAGGCCTATACCTTATCTTGTCGTTTTTTTATCACTATACGGCACAGTAATGTTTCTGCCTTTTCTTGGGATGTATTACGGACTTCACCTGTGGACGGCAGAACACCTGGGTTTTGGCGCGAGAACAATCGCCATAGTAGATACAATGGCCGATTCACCGCTGGGCCAGATTGCTATGATTCCCATGCTGGCATGGATTGCAAAAGAAGCCCCGGATAATCAAAAGGCAACTTATTTTGCCATAATGGCTGCATTTACCAACCTTGCTCTTTCCGCAAGCCAGCTTTTCACTAAATACCTGAATGTAATTTTTGTGATAGAGCGCGGCAATTATAATGAACTCGGAATGCTGATGATTACCGTTGCAGGTATAGGCCTTGTGGTACCGGTGCTTACGGTTATGGCTTTCAGATCCGGGTCCGGCAAGTCGTGAAACAAAGAAATCTAACCTGAAGGATTTAATTATCACATATCGTATAGGTTAGCTTATGTCCTGCGGTACTTCATTATTACAACCAGGCAATCGGAAAATAATTATGATAAATGCTATTACACCAAGTATTTTTAAATCAATACTGATAAAAAAAGGCAGGACTAAATAGGCCTGCCTTCGTGGAAATAGATGATAGATAGGCCTGTTTTTTTAAAATTTTTCTTTATCTTTCATGTTTTCCATGACCATGTTTATCTTGTTGTTGCCCATTCCAGTATTGTGACTGTGTTTGCGGTGGAATGGTTTCCTAAGGATGCCAGTTCATATCCAGCAACCGACAAACGCTCTCAATACTGCACTCTTGTTCCAAATCCAGGACAAAACTTTCGAATTCATAGGTCATGCCCGAATTTTCCTCTCCAAGACCGGAGACAATCTGCAACACCCCGTGTTCCGGACACTCAATCCTGGGAAGACGCACATGAATGAAAGTCGCCATCTGACACACATTCAGATGCCGGAACTCTCTCTCTTTCATGTGATCATACACAGAACACAACCGCTGGCATTTGGGACAAGGGAAGGCAAACCCACTCGAATGATCGATGTAGATGTCTACCCTTTTTTCAGTCTGTTTAAGTTCCGCCTTTGTTATAAACCAAGGCCGGGTGATCCCAAGAACCCGGGTAAAAAAAGCAGTTTCCTCCATACGTTACCCCAATGTCTCAAGAAGGTTATCAGCCTGATGAATCCGGAGGCCGCCTCCGAGATATTCGAGGGTCTCTCCGGCGGCCTCCGGATTCATCCTTGGCATATTACTCATAAACCGCTGCGTATAAAAAAACAAGAGGTCACCCACAACATCTTGGGGTCACCCACACAAATGTGCGAAGACCCCTTTTATGCTGAAAACCGGCCTTTTCGATCAGGTAAGTAAAAAAAAGAGTGTAGTTTTCCGGCTTTTTATGTTTCCGGAACTCATAGTTTTATATTGCCACAAAAGCAAAAGTACCTATTGAGAATAGTCGAACGAATATAATACAAGCTTCTCGGCGGGAATCTACATGCGACCGATAGTGTTCCGGGATAATCGGGCCGTATGGTTGAAATGTTTATTCTGATCTATCTGATCCGCTCGATCATTTTCTTCAGATAAACTTGTCCGCCATCAGACATAAACAACACATTCCGCTCTTCCAGGTCTGCTTGCTTGCAGAAAACATTCAGCAGGCTTGTAACCTGCGTCCCTGAAATAATAAAGGCATTCAATGTCAGTTTGGGATCACCCAATTTTTTCTGGATATTCTTCACCTCCTTGTATAGTCTAAGCTTGGGGTCATTAAGGTCCATTTGACGTAAGCCTTTTGGGTCAATAAAATTCAGCCACTGCTCGCCAGTCTCATCGTCCACCAACCATAGCAAGAAATCCGGGTAGAAATTGCCTGCCAGGGCAAATCCCAGCCCTTTGGCTTTGGTGTCGGCGTTGCGTAGCAGATAAAGGCTACGCTTGCCAATAACTTGGTGCCCAAGTGGCGACTTATAGAATGCTTCAAGGTCACGCACAAACTGTACTTCGCTGGGGGCATCGAACGCCAGCGGGCGCATTTTCAACGGCACATCACCTTCTATGGCGAACAAGGGATAATACAGATGCCTATCAAAACAAATGGCGACCATCTGGCCGGCATTCCACTGGCTGGCTTCGCCCAGCTTGCCATCCTTCACCAGAACCTGAAGGGCTTTGATTTTTTTCTCGTAGGCCGCCCCGTCTTCGTTGTTGTCGATCTCAAAGTGATAGACCTTGAGCAATGTGTCATCGCTCTCTTTCACGCTCACGATGTCGTAGAATTGGCCTTCATAAGCCGTTTTCAGCGCCTTGTAAAAACGGTCGGTATAGTCTTGCAGCAAACGGATGAGAATATCTTCCTGTTTACCGATGTCGGCGATGGTTCGAATATCCAGCTCGGCTTGCGGAATGCAGAGCGTGTACCAGTCATCGCGCGTCAGGCAGAAATCCATTAAACGCGAACGCTCAAGCCGCAAGTTGCTCCAACTGCGCAGTTGTTTAAATTCCTGAATCGCCAAATAAATCCGGTCGAAATCAAACAATGCCATGGTATCGCTTGCAATCTTGCCCTTATTGCGGATGTTAATATCTGATGCAGTACCGGCTTTTTCCTGCGTGCTCATGGCTTCTACCTTTGGATATAAATCCAGATCGATATGCGCCTCTTTGATCTTGCCTTTAAACCCGGCAGGTACTTCGTATAGCCACGGAAAGTGTGTGCGCTTGAATCCTTTGATCTGGTTGTCCTTATAGCCGTCTTTAAGCGCCAGCGTTTTGAGATTACTCTTGGGCAGATTGGGGCGGGTTTCAAAATTCAGCTCTATCATTTCATCAGACGGCGTGATGCCTTCTTCCTTCAGATACTCCTTGAAGGTGGCCATATAGCCAGCATTCACACCGAAGATATTCAGCGTTTCCAGCCGCTCCAGATATACCCCTTTTGGCCGTTGGGCAGGCGTGCTGCGTTTGAGTGAATACTCCTTACCCTTCAATCGCACGCCGCGCCCGAATAACTGAATGATTTGCGATCCTTCCCCTTTGCCCATGTTAAGCAAGCCCATGGTGGATACACGCCAACTGCTCCAGCCTTCGGTAAATTTGCGCGAACCAATCAGTATATGCAACCGGCTGTCTTTGCTGTTTAGCGTGCCAAACATCGAGCCGCCAAAATCATCCGCTTCGGTATCAAACAAAGACAGATTCCCGGCCTTCTCGGTTTCTTTGAAAAAGCCCGCATCATCACCAATATTGATCAGCCCAAATGGTTCTGAATCACCCACACGCAGCGCCAGCTCGCCTTTACTGCTCTTCAGATTTACCACTTTCAACCGTTGCCGTGCCTCGGCATTGAATAGCTTCTTTAGAATGTCGGCATAAACATCATCGGAATTGAATTGCATCAACGGCGTAAAGCGATCATGAAATATATTCCGGCCTTTGGCGTCCAGCAAGCGTGCGGTATTGGCCAGCAAATCTTTTAGCCACTGCTTGGTTTTTATCTCGTCATTCAAAAATCCCGCCAGGAATTTCAGCACATTCAGAATGTCCGAATCTTCACCTGAAACAGTATTTCCTACAAACACCCATAGCGGTTTTTCAATGTTAAAGTCTGCCAACTTGCCGCGGTTTGTGCTCCACAGGTATTGCTGCTGATAAAAACTCAACAGGCAGGCTGTGAAATACTGGCGGGCAGTATCTTCCTGCGTGTAATCCTTGTCCTTCAGATTGAGAATCAGCGATTCCTTGCCATAGCCGTCCTCGTAGAAAAACTTGTATGAGTAGTCAAATAGAATGCTTTTGGCGTATATTTCCCGCGTCGCCATCGTTCGCGCTTTACGCTTTTCTTCGCTGGTCAGCGTCAACTGCTGTTTTTGTGCATCGCTCAGTTTCTTTAGGTTGGCTGTTTCAAACAGCGCTTTCGCTTTTTTCTTGCGCTTTTCCTCTTCTGCTTTGAGAACCGTTAAACCCTTCACTACGGCCTGCCCAAAGGTGGCAGAATACTCAAAAGCAAAACCGCCCCGCACCAGCGCTTCACGGCGGCTCATCCATGCACCGGCTGCTGTTCCTGTGCCACGATGTCCTTCATCAACCAGCACCAGATTGTTACCTTCAAAGGCTTCCACCGCGACCGTCTTGTCGCCCATTTCATCACCTAACTTGTTGATGTCGATGATCTCAATCGTGCCTTTGAAAACGTCGCTGCGGTTTTTATCGAAAAGACGGTAGAAGCCAAAACCGGAGATCTGCAACTCTTCTAAGTGCTGGCGCGACAAACCTTCGTTTGGCGTGAGCAAAATGATCTTGTCCGGGTAAGCGTCTTTATGACCGTTCTGGAAGTAATGCAGATACTGGCGAATGTTTACGTGCAACAGCAGCGTTTTGCCACTGCCGGTGGCGTTCCAGAAGGCCAGCTTGTTCAGTTCATCGGCATCAAAAGGCTGAAAGCGATGCTCAGCTTCCTGATCGGTGTTGTACGCCATCATTCTCTCATTCAATCCATCAAGCAATTGCTGCCGGTGGTTGAAATACCAGTCCAGGTAAATTTCGGTAAATAGCAGCGAGAGATACTGGAAATACTTCATGTTAAGCACGACGCCTTCAACCTTGTTGCGCCTCTCAGTAATGGCATTCCAATGCCCCACGATATTCAGGTCGTAACGTCGCAACTCTTGTTCGCTGATGCGATCCACCTCAAAGAGATTTTGGTGCAACGCATGGAAAAATCCGGTTTGACCGTCATCCTCTATACCCTCGTGCCGATCCTCACCCAGGCGGTTTTTCAGGGCATGCAAGGCGCCGCCTTTGAAAAAACCCATCATCCATTGGTTGAGTACCAGCTCCTGGTGAAAGCTGTTTTTTTTGATCTTGCTCATACGTCGCCTTCTTTTTTCTGGGTGAGTCGTTTCACCGCCCGATCAAAATCACTTTCGTAACGTGCATCCTGCAGCACATGAAATTGTTCAAATTGAGCCTCGGCATGTGTTCTGGCGATCTGTGCTGATACCTTGCCTACTCCCTGCAAAATATCATGGATGGCAAAATGGACTTTGTTCTGCACCGTGGCAAAAAAGTTCTGCGTCAGGAGCGCTTTAGGATCATAGTCAACACTAGTAGCGTAAATATCGGTAATTTTTTGGTAAAAACGACGCTCACTGGTGCGAATATCCTGTAAGCGCTTGGCCAGCTCGTCGAAGTAATCAACGCCTTTGCCGGGGTTTTTCAGGCGCACATCATCCAGCACAAACCCCTTGATCATATATTCCTTCAGTTTGTCGGTTGCCCATTGGCGAAAACGCACACCCACCGGGCTGCGCACTCGGTAGCCCAGCGCCAGCACCATATCCAGATTGTAGTGTTCAACATCCCGCTCTACGGTACGGCGGCCCTCGGGTTGAACTGTTCGGAATAACCGAACAGTTGCCAACGGATTCAGCTCCCCATCCTCAAAGATGTGCCTAATATGCTCGGAAATAGTACCTTTGGCCTTACCAAACAGCTCGGCAAGCTGCTTTTGGTTTAGCCAGATATTTTCATTGTCCAGCCGCACATCCACACGGGTAGAACCATCTTCGCTCTGATAAACCAGAAAATTACCGTGGATGAGATCAGGCATTGGCTTCCCCTATCATTTCACGTCCTCCTCTGCAAACATACGACTTAAGAATTCCGGCTCAATCTGGCGGATTTTCAGGGTTTTGGTAATGCCGCCTTCGGCCTCGGTGCTGGTGAATACGGCGGGGATATTGTGGTCGCCATTGATATAGACGACCTCGAATTCACTGTCCGCCGGGTTGATGGCAAGTTTATCGCACAAACGGTTCAATGTTTCGTAATCCACCTGCTCCACGTCACGCCACAACACCAGCGTTTTTTCACCCGTCGGCAGCCAGCCTGTTACCAACAAAAAGCCTTTATCGCGCCGTATGTCGATATGCTTCACACGCAAGCCGATCAGGTAATTGAAGGTTTCCACCAGATCAATGGTGCGCTCTTCATAAGCACCAGCCGAATCCACCGCCACTTTTAGCTTGCAGTCAAACGGCTTGTTGAACTGTTCCAGCGACAGCAGCGAGCCGCGGCTTTCGATGTCCAGCATATAATGAAGCAGGTAATCTTCTTTGGCTGATTGCGGCAGCGTGTCGAGCAGGCTTTGCTGGGCTTCATTACGGCGCAGTTGCAGATTGTTCAGCGTGTCTTCGTAGCTTTCGATTTTCAGTACCTTGAAGGCATGGGAAATGCCCGTATGCGGTGCAGTTGCTTTGCCGTCTTTCCAATCGGAAGAATAGACGACTTTTTGGATGCGGGGCTTTAGCACGGTGTCGAAGTATTCGCCTTGCTCGACGAGGATGTATTTGCGATGGCCGTTGTCTTGGCGGTTGAGGTTGATAGTCGCATGGCCGGTGGTGCCGGAACCTGAAAAATGGTCCATTACAGTCGCACTATGATCAGAAGATATGTTAACGAATAAGGTGTCATAGACGGCATGAATACTCTTGGGAAACGAAAAGTCAGCCATATCCCCGAACAAGGACTTTAAGAGTTTTGTTCCATGGGATGAAGCATCATATTTTGAACCAACCCAAATACTCTTTGGACGGACACCCTCCTTTATTCTGTCAATAAGTTGGACTTTCCATTCACCCTTTTTATTTTGTTGGAAATTGATTTCGCCACTTTTGAGGTGGGTAATAAAGGAAGGTATTGTTTTACGCCAAACCCTTTTCTTACCATTACTGTCAAGCGGTTCTATTTTTTCAGCACCTTCAAAAGGCTTGACACCAGCTTCACCCGTTTCTGGATTATAGTAAATGAAGTAATACGAATTAGGGCGTTCTTCAGGGGTAGAAAATCCTCCTGTTCTCAAAAAGTCCCTCCACTTATAACTTTCCCCTCCATCGCCTTCGCTATATTCAGCGACTTGTTCTTCAGTTAATGGAAAAAAATCTATTTTCGCTTTTGCGTAATCTTTCGCATAGAACAAAATATATTCATGACTTGTTGCCAAATAATTATCATTAGTCCTGCCAGACGGCTTAATCTCTATCGCCAGATTTCCTAACCTATTTTCGAATCCAAATACTTGATCAAGTGCGTTTTCTAAATATGGCAATTCAAAATCATCTATTGCGCTACAAAGAACCGCATTATCGCTCATCGCGTCTACTGCCATACGGACACGGCTTTCGACCATTGTCAGCCACGAGGAATGCTTATACTGATTTTTATACAGGAAACTATTTTCTGAAGTGTTATAAGGCGGATCGATATAAACTATATTTACCTGCCCCCGATACCGTTCCTGCAGCAAATTCAACGCCTGAAAATTATCCCCATGTATCAACAGTCCATCGAGGCTTTCATCCAGATTGTCCACCGCTGCCAGCAGGGCATGTTTGAACGCAGCATCAAACAGGGCGGTGTCCGCCATCAGGTACTGACGTTCCTTCAGATATTCGACGCTGCCCGCTTGGGCTTGCCTGAACAGGTCTGCTTCATTGCCATTCAGCATTCCCAGATTTTTCCACTGTTCCCATTGCTGAGAATTGGCGACAATTTCGGGATAAAGACTTTCAGGTACACGGTCAAGCGTGATGCAGTAGTGCGTGGAAATGACGAATTTCTTTTTCAGCCAGAGCTTTTTCTGAAAGTCTTCCAGTTGCGCAAGGAAGGTAATTAAATCTAAAGCAATAGCGCGCAGAGTTTGAATCATGCGCAGATTCTTTTCGATATCGGCAAACTTTTCGGCACTCTGCACATCATCAAGGTGCATGACTTCGTTCTTGATATAGAAGTCCAGCTCACGGCGAAGGAAGCCTCCCAAATCCTTGTGGATGAAGTAGTCCGCCGTGTTCTTGGTAGTGTAATTGGCAAGGCATTTCTCCAGCAGGGTGCGCTGCGGGTTTTTCTCGGTGGGTTCACGCTTGCTCAAGTCCAGCCAGCGGGCTTTGACGTTTGGATCTGCCAGCACCTTGTTAACCGCGTCGAGTACCAGCGAATCCTGCTTGCTGCCTTTGGGCATGGCCTTGTATTCAAAGCGCAGGACGAGCTCACCATTTTCTTCTGCCACAGGCAGCAGTTCTTCTTCGTATTCGTCGCCTTCTTCATCGGTAAGTGTCCGGGTGTGCGGTTCGATCAGAACAAAACGGCGTTCCTTGTCGTTATCCTTGCGGTTATCTTTGGCCGTATCTGCCGTGACCAAACGAAAACGCACGCTACGCCCATCATCCAGCTTGAACGCATAGTTGGCAAAGTTTTCGCCGCTCTTGGTATAATACTGGTCTTTATTCGCCCAGTGCAATATCACTTCTTCACCGGCATAAGGAATGGCGTAGGTATCGCCCTTGTAGCGACGCCGGCTGATAAAGTCACCTTTATCATAGTAGCGGGAGAAAAAGGTGAGTAGATGCGTGAACACAGCGTTTTCATGTTCGGATGTTCCGACACTGTAAGCAGCCAATTTCCCCCTGATCTCAAGCACCCTGGGTACGGTGTCGGGATTTATTCCGTCGGTTCGGTATTGCGCTTCTTTCTCGCGAAGTTCCTTTTGCATTCCTTCCACATTGGCAGCGCCGGATGTTGCCAGGCTTTCCACGACCTTGGCCTTGAGGCGATTTTTCAGATAATCGTTGATCTCCCCTGCTCGTATATTGAGGATGCGATAGACGCCAAAATCCAGTTCAGGGCGATCAATCTGGAATATTTCTTTTAGTTTTTTAACGAGGTCGTCATATTTGCTCATGTTGGTATCCTCAGGTAAGTTTCATTAAACGACAGTCCAGTGAATAGTAAACAGACGTTCGGACCGGAAGCTTTGGGACAGTCTCTTTTCTAAAGAATCAATAAGGGCATCCCGCTTTTCAATGATCTCGTCCTCTGCCTTAAAGATATCCTGCCGCTGGCGCCGTTGCTGTTTTTCCATCTTTTGTATCTTTTGTTGAATTTCATGTTGTTCTTCGAGTGTAACCGCCAGGCGCGTTTGTCGCCGAAGCGCCTTGATCTGCTCCTTGGTATCAGCGAGCGCTTTCTCTGCGGAGAGCACCATATCGTCTGCCCACTTTTCAAGCTTCTCGCGCGCCAGGTTGAAGTGTACACTGTTCTGTTCGAGCGATCGGCTAACGGTGGCTTTGTTGTGCCGCTCTGCCTCAGCCACAAGGCGTTTCTCGACAGCGGGCTGGATTGTTGCGTCGCCAGCTACCCGGCCCGAACAGTAGAAGAGTTTCTCCATTGTCTCCTGGTCGAGCGATGCTCCAATCCCGTCAAAGCCTGAAAAGAGCAGGTATTCCTCGCGCTCGTAGGACTCGACCACCAGGCGCATGAGGATGAGGTAACCGCTATGGCCTCGAAGTGTTTCTACTGAATGGATATGGGCCGGATGATGCGACACATCGAAGACGATCCGCGCCGGGGCAGTAGGGAGTGCCTTAGCGCATTCCACGACATACTCTCCCAACGGATGCGAAAGGCGGTAGAGAAACTGACTGTGCTCTTCGCTAACAGCCTGTGCCATCTTTGGGTGTGATTTGGATATAAGATGGTAACGGCCGGTTGCTATTTCCTGGCGTGGTGCACGGGAAAGGTCAAAAGCCAGTGCGTCATCGTCGAAGCGGGCGAGACCATCAAGCATGAAGCGGGTCAGCGACCAGAAACGTTGGCTAAAGCGATCAAGATGAGCCTTTGTGTCATTAAGCTGCAGACGCAGGCGTTGATGCACGTCTTCGTCGAAATGTTCGAACAGGGTCCGGCGCGTGTCGTCCATGCGCGTGCGGATCTGCTTGTCCATTTCCGCTTGCAGAGTATAGAACGCGGCATCGATCTCCACGGGCGTTCGGCATTCCTGGTAGATGGCAAGGATGCGCTTTTCGAAGTCCACACCGGATTCGATGGTGCCAAGGACTTCGTCGGAGGCGCCGAATACGCCGCTAAAAAGGCTGAACTTCTCGCCCAGCAGCTCAAGCACACGGCGGTCAACCTCATTGCGCTCATTCAGGAAGTTGATGACAACCACGTCATGCCTTTGCCCGTAGCGGTGACAGCGGCCGATGCGTTGCTCGATGCGCTGTGGATTCCAGGGCAGGTCGTAGTTGATAACCAGCGAGCAGAACTGCAGGTTGATGCCTTCCGCCGCAGCTTCGGTGGCGAGCAGGATCGAGCCTTCATCACGAAAGTGTTCAATGAGTGAAGTGCGCACGTCCACTGCGCGCGAACCGGAAGAACGACCTGTGTCGAGGTTTTTCTCAACCCAGCGCTCATAGATTAATGTTGTTTCCGGTCCGCTATTAGTGCCGTTGAAGAGCACCACCTGTCCAAGGTAGCCGTGTGATTCCAGATAGGTTTTCAGGTATTCCTGAGTGCGGCGTGACTCGGTAAAAATCAATGCCTTGCGCGCTGCGCCTGTCGCGGCCATCTGTTCAAAGCCGATATCAAGCGCGGTGAGCAGTGCCTTTGTCTTTGTGTCAGTACCGATGCTGTGTGCCCAGGTGGCGAGCCGTTGCAGTATGTCGATCTCCTCACTCAATTTCTGCCTGTCGATAGTGCGTGGTGCGTTTTCTGCTTCAGCTTCGTCAGGCTCTGCGAGGATCTCGTCGAGCAGGTCGCCCTCGATTTCCTCGGCTTCTATGAGATCTTCGGTAAACTCCGCATCGTCCTGCACCTTCTCATCGCGAAGCGATTCAAGCCTTAAGCGCAGAGTGTCCAGCGTTGCAGCAATGGCCTGTGAAGACGATGCCAGTAGCTTGCGCAGGATGAGCGCGATTAAATGGCGCTGGCGGCTGGGGAGTGCGTAGCTGCCTTCGCGACGTAGAAACCCGGAAACTGCCTCGTATAGCGCGTGCTCGTCATCACTCGGTGTGAAGGGTCGCGTAATAGGCCGCCGCTCGGTGTAGCGGATGTACTCAGTAACCTGATTGCGTAGTGTGCGTTTGCAGAAGTCCGAGAGGCGTTGTCTAAGATCGGTTATGCTGCTGCCGCCACCGGCATACTGTGACCTGAAGGAGTTGAGATCACCGAACAGGTGTTCGTCAATGAGGGTCGAAAGGCCGTATAGTTCGACCAGTGAGTTCTGTAGCGGCGTGGCTGTGAGCAATAGCTTGCGGCAATCCCCGGTCGCCCAGCGGATGCCTTGACCGACCTTGTTGCTCGGCCGATATGCGTTGCGCAGCTTGTGGGCTTCGTCGATAACGATAAGATCCCAGGAGATCGCCTTCAATTCCTCTCGCAGAATGTTCGCGTAATTCAGGGACATTATGAACACGGCTTTTTCGGTTAAAGGAGCGCACCCGCTTCGCTTAGCTATGCGATAAGCTTTGGCATCGAGCACCAATGTGGACAGGTTGAACTTTTCCTCCAATTCCAGCGCCCACTGTTTGCGCAGCGATGCAGGGCAAATCACCAATAACCTGCGCTTGCGTTCTGCCCAGAACTGGCAAAGCACGATGCCAGCCTCAATCGTCTTTCCGAGGCCCACCTCATCCGCCAGTATGACGCCTTTGGAGAGCGGGGAATGCAGGGCGAATAGGGCTGCCTCGATCTGGTGAGGATTCAGATCAACGGCCGCATCGAACAGCGACATCGACAGGCGGTCCATACCGCTTGCAGCCCGGCGGGTCAGGTCATGGGCGAAGTACTTGGCGTGATGAGCTGTCAGAGTCATCTGTGCAGCCGAGCTTTCTTCCGGGGGAGCATGTCGATCCTCCTTGTGTGATTGCAAATCCTTACCTCACCAACATGGATTTTCGTGCGCCTAACGTGGGCGGTGTAGGCAGCTTAAAATTGTTAATAATCAGAAAACTATCCATCTATTGCCAATAAATATTGGTTCTATATGCGCCTTTGTTTCCGGGAATGCGGTTATCTTTTTAATAATACAATCAAAATCAGGGCTTACTGTCAATTTTCTTGGGACTTGTTTACTTCAAATTGATTTTTAAAACAATAATTAAAACATAAAGGAGTGCATCGTGGCAGATTTAATCATAAAGCTGGCTGCTGAAATATTTCGTTTCTGCATTTTTATGATACCATCCGCATTATCTTAATATAAAATTCCATTTATAACCCAAATACGGTCACCCTTTATCTATTATGTCTTACATATTGTTATGCATAATATACGCTGTTATATCTAATCAATACAGTGTATTAAAAAATATGTCCAAATGAATATCAAAAAAACTATTAACAGGCTAATCTTTTTTTTATCTATTTTTTACTTAACGTTCGTTAGAATTATGGTGTTGTTTAGCTAATTAACTTAAATGAAGAGGAAATACAATGGCAGGAACTATCCCAAAAAAAAGAACGCGTGAATTGATTTTAGAATTGTCAGTTCCGTTTTTTGCAAAGCATGGCTACAACGGCGTTTCCATGAGAGATATCGCTGCCGCAGCAGGGCTTACTCCGGCAGCCCTTTATTACCATTTTCCCGATAAGGAACAGCTATACATTAACGTAGTGGCCCATGAATTCAGTGGAAAAGCGGTCGCACTGACTATTGCTCTTAACAGTCCTGAAACGGCTTGGGAGTGGCTTAAGAAATTCATTGAAACTCTTGCCAATCTGGCGACAACCGATGAATATTTTTTACCTCTTATGCAAAGGGTAAGATTGGACAGCAATGCAGCCCGACAGCATAAGCTGGCTGAGTATGTGTTTAAGGATATATTTATTGCCGTCCATAATTTGGTTTCTGAACTGAATTTACGCGATGATGCCCATATGCTGTCCATGTCTATTTTCGGTCTGATATTTTTTCCTCTTGAAATGGGTGCAATCCGAATGTCCATGCCGGGATATAGGCCCGAGCAAACCGACCCCACTGTGCTGGCAAGACATGTGGTTGATTTTCTGCACACAGGGATAAAAGGTATTGCCGGGGAAAAAAGCTAATGATGTGATTTCAATTTAAAGATACCATGGAGTATAATATTCATGAAAACCGGTATATTTCTATTATTTTTATGGCCAACGGCATTAATCCTTTTTCTGAGCGGTTGCGACTCGTCCCAAACTACTTACGCCCAGCCCACTCCGAAAATCCTGTCTCTCCCAATTGCAACAACGTCTGCGGATGCACAGCTTGAGTATACTACTGTAGGTTCGGTGGTATCTGACCGGTCCGGCGGCTTGCCTTCTCCGGAGCTTCGGGATTAGGAACAATAGCTTTAACCCCTGATTCACGCAGAGCGGCAGTTGTGGAAATTACAGTCGCCCTGCGGGCTCCTTCCATTTCCACAACTTTTGGCTTAAGGTTCATAACCTTGATTTCCTTCTTTTCCATCTACTTTTCTCCTTCCCGCCCTACGTTAAACTATTTGGGGGAAAGTGTCTCACTTATATTGGCACAGAGGGGAAACTGGGGATAAAGTGTAAGCAGACAAAGAAGTTCAAGGTGACAACAGATTCAAAGCATAATCTGCCTTGCAAAACCATCGGGTGGTTCATTGCAACTCAAGGCAACCAAATGGGCTTCAAAATCTCCATCTGCCTTTTTAGTATAGATACGGCTTCCTTTTCTACCATTGAGTGCAACATCAAGACCTTCCTCAACAAATCGCTTTTTG
>NZ_JBAMMY010000033.1:0-47686 GCF_051233685.1 Desulfobacterium sp. N47 | reverse complement strand
AGGCATAACAGTCATCTTCACTCTGAAAGTCTTCCTGGAAAATCAACCAACTCATTTCCCCATAATTTGGCTTAACCCCAATATTGCTGCTCATGATGTTTATTATAAATAATTGGGTCAGCTAAGTCAATAGGCCATAATGTTATATTGATTACTGGATAAACAGATAAAATCTATTAAAGTATGAAACCTTTTATATTGATGGTAGGAGGAAGATATGCTTATTGCAGAAAAGCTCGAAAGTCCATAATCATATAATGAATTTAATCCTTTTTATGACAATTGCTATAAATGGTGAAAAATGCGTTTTTATTCCAGCGCTCTTGCTAAGGCCTGTCCCGGCTTTGTTTAATCCTGAGTAATAAATTCTGTATAATAGATATGTTCCAAGATGCTGCGCAGATATCAAAACGGAAGAAAAGAGTGTGGCGGAGAGACAGGGATTCGAACCCTGGGTAGAACTTTCGCCCTACACTCGCTTAGCAGGCGAGCGCCTTCAGCCGACTCGGCCATCTCTCCGTTTTGTTTGTGGCGGAGGGAGTAGGATTCGAACCCACGGAGCCGTTAAGCTCAACGGTTTTCAAGACCGCCTCCTTAAACCACTCGGACATCCCTCCATTTTGAATGGTCTCTTTTCTAACATCATATCAGATACACGTCAAGAATTTATAGGATAAGAAAGGTATTATTTATTATAATTTTTCAAAACATAGCATGATATCATTAAAAATATAAAACCTCATTGATCTTGATAAATCAAGATGATAGAGTTTTTTTATAAAATAAGCAGACTGTGCGTAAATATTAATTAAACCCCGAAAATATGAAGTGCGGGAATAAGAACAAAAAGGATCAGATATAATGAATATTCTTGAATATCCTTCAAAGCAGGCTGAAGCAAGGCTTAAGGCTATCATCAACAGAGGGCTTGCTTTCAGCCGCAAGGATTATAATGCTGTTAACCGTATACTGGAAGATGTTCGAAAAAGCGGGGACAGCGCGCTTGTAACTTACGCCAGGCGTTTTGACTCTCCGGCTATAAATCAGGACTCTATTAAGGTTGGCAATAAAGAAATTGATTCCGCTTTTAAAAAAACATCAAAGGCTTTCAAGGCTTCTTTAAATCGTGCAGTTTCCCAGATAGAAGCATTTCACAGGCAGCAAACACGATTATCCTGGATAAATAATAAAAGAAACGGTGCTTTTCTCGGGCAAATTATTAATCCGGTTGATGCAGCAGGAATATATGTGCCGGGTGGTAAAGAAGGGAAAACCCCGCTTGTTTCATCAGTTCTTATGGGAGCTATACCGGCAAAGATTGCCGGAGTGCGTCGGATTGTAATGGTTACTCCGTCTACAAAAGACGGCAGTATTAATCCGCATCTTCTTGTTGCGGCCAAGACGGTTGGCGTTGATGAAATATATAAAGTCGGAAGCGCCTGGGCGATAGCTGCGCTTGCTTACGGCACCGAAACAATTTCCAGGGTGGATGTTATTGTCGGTCCTGGAAACATGTATGTGACTCTTGCAAAAAAAATTGTTTCAGGAACAGTTGGAATTGATATGACGGCAGGGCCAAGTGAGATTCTTGTTATTGCGGATGAAAGCGCAATACCCGAATATACTGCTGCTGATTTGCTTTCCCAGGCGGAACACGATGCCCTTGCTTCGGCAATGTTTGTTACTGATTCCATGAAAACGGCAAAAGCAGTTCTTGCAGCTTTAAATGACCAGCTTAATAAGCTTGAAAGACGCGATATTGCCGAAAAATCTCTTTCGAAATACGGCGCTATAATCGTTGTCTGCGATATTTTAGCTGCAATAGAGCTTTCAAACAGAATAGCTCCCGAACATCTGGAACTTCAGATAAACAACCCTTTTGAGTATATCGGAAAGATAAAAAATGCAGGCGCAGTGTTTCTTGGAAACTACACTCCCGAACCTGTGGGAGACTACATCGCAGGGCCTAACCATGTGCTTCCCACTGCAGGAACGGCAAGATTTTCATCAGCCCTTTCTGTGGATAATTTTATAAAAAAGACAAGTCTTATAAGTTATACAAAAGAGGCTTTCAATAGAGAAGCAAAAGATATCATTATGCTTGCCGAAACCGAGGGGCTTGGCGCACATGCCAATTCGGTAAGAATCAGGCTGAAAGATACTAAAAAAGTTTAAAACATAAAGCATGATCAACTATCTAAAGGGCTAAAGCCAAATGAAGCGATAGGACAGCCAATTCGCCAGCCACCATAAAGCCGGACCATTTGAGTAATTTTACCATATATTTATTTAAGATAAGGTTTACGTTTCTATAGTTTTTTGAACATACTACCCAGAAATAGATAATAAAAAGCGTAAGTCCGATAAAAATCATAGCAAAAAAAAGAAGCGCATCCCATACTTCCTGGCCAAGACAAAATACGCAATGATGAAAAGGAAGCCCAAGAAACAGCGGGCTTATTTTGGTATGCAGCGCAAGAATAAATACTATAAAGGCAAATGTAGTAACCAGAGTTTCAAAAAGCATTAGCGTTTTATTTCCAAACCACCATTTATTGCCGGAAGATAAGCTTCTTTTCTGGCCAATAAAAAAGTGCAGGATTTCCCCCAGAATAAATAGTATGAGGATATAAAATATTATAAGCCAGATCCATGTTGATTGTGAAACGACCGAAGGAATATTGTCCGTAGGAACGTCAAAAAGAGATGTGCAGCAAGATACCTGACGGGGAGGATTGGAAAAGAAAAAGGAAATATCAAGAATAGTTTCAAGAAGTATTAAAATTCCCAGAGGAGCAATAAAAAGCAGTTTTTGTTTCATAAAAGGCTGGGATTCTGCCTGACGGTCTAAAAAGTTCAGGATTAACCAATACCCGTATAAAGCAGGAAGAAGCAGTTTGAGAGCGCTTGCAATATAAGATAAGGGGGCATTAACATTATGTACTCCTACGAGACACATAGCTCCGGGAATTGAGATTATCATGCTGTGCAGGGAAAAAAACCATAAGGGCGCCATCAGAAGCCTTATGAAAAATCCGACAGATAATATTGTAATAAGAAGATAAACTCTTTTTTCCAAAAGATATTGTTCATCCGCCTGGCTGTTGATATCCCATTTTTTCCAGACATAGAATCCGTTAAATGCAGCAACAAGTCCTATGAAGATAGAAACAACCGAGCATACGAGATATGTAACTATATAGTTGTTTATAATCATAATATTTTACCCGAATCGAAACTGACCATTCGGTCGATCAATTTTGTAATAAGCGGCTGTGAATCGTGAAAAGATATAATTATTGTTTTGCCTTTTGTTTTCAACTTTTCCAGAACAGTAATAACTGTCCTGGCATTTTCAACATCTATATTGGAAAGCGGTTCATCAGCCAGAATAATTTCAGGGTCATTAATCAACGCTCTGGCAACGGCAGCCCGCTGCTGTTCCCCCCCGCTTAACTCATTTGCATAAAAATCAGCTCTGGTTTCAAGATTCAATTCTTCCAGCAAATTCATAGCTTTCTTTTTTCTCATTTTTTCAGAAATTCCCATTGGCAGCAGAGGGATGGAAACATTCTCCCATGTGGTGTATCCTGAAATGAGGTTGAATTGCTGAAAAATAAAACCGAATTTTTCTCTTCTTATGGCAGATAAAAAATGATCGGGAAAATGGGATATTTCCATATCTTTCAGAAAGAACCGCCCGCTAGTAATTCTAGTAAGACAGCCTGCGATGTTCATAAAAGTTGTTTTACCTGAGCCCGAAGGCCCGTTTAGCACAACGAATTCTCCTTTTTTGATATCAACGGAAACGCTGTCAAGAGCTTTGACTTTCACCTTTCCCGACCGGTAGCTTTTTGTAACTTTATCAAGCCTGATCATAACTGGGTTATTTCCTTATCGTTTCATCCGGATCAACAATGCCGGCCAGCCATGCAGGGATGGCGCTTATTGCCGTTAATGGAACTATCCCCAGAATAAAAAGAAGCGCAACAGAGTTAAAATCACAGTTTACCGGAACGGGAAATTTTGGATAAATACTGGCGCAGCCAAGGCAATATCCTGATATTCCCGGCGTACCCATCAGAGCATAGACAAATCCGGCAAGAATTCCGGCGGATGTACCGAAAAGACTCAGGCTGAGAGACTCCATCATTTTCATCTCTATGATTTCCCCTGCTTGCCATCCCACGGCTTTTAATATTCCAATTTCTTTGCTCACATCAACGCTTATATGGGCTGATTGTGCCCAGATTAAAAGAAGGATAGTTACAAGCAATATAAGCCACATTGCCTGAAAGGTCCCCCCTCTTCGCCCGAAAGCCTCTTCCACCAGATTGGTCAGCGCTTTAGCTGTTAATACCCTGACATTTCTGAAACGTCTGACAATTTCCCGTGCGATTAAATCGGCATTTTCAGGGCTATCCGCATATATAAGAAGATCGGATGCCTCATCTTTTTGATAGTTAAAAAATTCCCTGGCATCATCTATAGATACAAGTACCAGATCAGTGCTGTAAACTTGTACAGTATTGTTAAAAATTCCTACCACTTCAAATTCACCCTTATTTCCTAAAGTATCTTCGATTTCAAGCCTGTCTCCCACATCGGCATCAAAACTTAAAGCTACTCCACTTCCAAGCACAGCTTTATGGCGATCTCCTGCGGCAAGAAAAGTGCCTTTTTCAATTGTCCATGGAAGTTTATTGCTGTATAAAAGATTGTCAAGATCAAGGCCCATCAAAGTAAAAGCTGCATCAACAGATCCGATTTTTAACGGAAGATACCCCCATGTTCTGGCAACAACCTTTTTCACATGACTTATATCTTCAATCTTTGTAACCGGTACCTTTCCAAATTATAGATGTTGGGGAGGTGAGCGAGCCCTTTAGGGTGAGCTCGCGGAGCCTCCCCAACTCTATAATTTGGAAAGGTACCGGTTACAGATATCATTTTATCTTGTTATAGTGACAATGTTATGATATGTATTTTAATATATTGAAAATATTTGTCTTATGAAATATTATGAAGAAAGATGAATTTTATCTGAAAATATTTAAACCATATTGCACGAAGATCAAATAATCAAAATCAGGATAGGTCCTTTTGAAATATATTCCTAAATTAGAAGCCATGAGCTACAGGTTTGACTTTGAAATAGGCCACCTTATTAAAAGCCCGTGCAGAGAATGCCAGTGTAGAATAAATTTTCCTGAATGCGCCGAGACTTGTGTTGTTTTGGGCAGACTTCAGTCTATATTATCCGAAGGTATTTCATGCACAAGAAGAATCTGATACTGTCTTGTATTTGGTCTGAGATTAGTTAAATTATCAGGTCTGATAATGCAAAAACCGGAGCAGCATAAATCTAACAGCTACGATATTTCCGAAGATAAGGAGGGCTTTTTTACTATTCATTTTCATGGGGAAATGGACGCGCAATCCTCCCCCGGAATAATCGGTAAACTCCTTGGCGAGGTAGATTCATTATCCCTGCTATCCATTACAGCCGATCTTGATGATGTTTCATATTTTGATGATTTCGGTCTGCTTGTTCTGATAGAATTGCAAAAAGCCGCAAAAAATAAAAACAGCTCCTTTAATGTTACAGACAACAGCGGTAAAGCAAAAAATATTCTTTATTTACTGGAATCAAACTTTGAAAGGTCTGTATTACCTGCTAAACAAAACAGGTTGCAACTAAAAATTACGCAATTAGGTGAGTCGGTATTGGATAATATTTCCAATTCCAGGGTGTTTGTTTCTTTCATAGGCTCCGTTGCTTTATCATTTTACCAAATTTGCCGTCATCCAAAGTCTCTTCGTATTAATGACACAATATTGCATATGGAAAAAACCGGCGTTAATGCTCTGCCCATTATAGCCCTTATCAGTTTTCTCCTCGGACTTGTTATTGCTTTCATGTCTTCTCTTCAGCTGGAACAGTTTGGTGCAAATTTATATGTTGCTTCTCTTGTATCTATCGGCATGGTTTCGGAACTTGGCCCTATAATGACTGCTATAGTAATTGCAGGAAGATCCGGGTCCGCTTTTGCCGCCGAAATCGGGACCATGAAAATATCGGAGGAAACTGACGCCCTGTTTGTTATGGGATTTGATCCTACTCTTTTTCTTGCAGTTCCCAGAATACTCGCATCAATTATTGTGGTGCCGCTGCTAACCCTTTTTGCAGATATTTTTGCGATTGCAGGCGGCCTTGTGGTGGGGGTATTTATTCTTGATCTTACTACAAGCTCATATCTGACTCAAACAATGAATGTATTGAATCTTTTTGAAATATGCTGGGGTATTTCCAAAAGCATCGTATTTGCCGTAATAATCTCCTGGGTTGGATGCTTAAGGGGTTTTCAGACAAAAGGAGGAGCCGATGCAGTTGGAAATGCAGCTACATCCGCTGTTGTGAGCAGTATTTTCCTTATTATCCTGATAGATTCAATGTTTGCAATAGGACGAAGCTACTGGAGGTAAATAACGGCGCTTATGGGGGAAAATATACTTACAGTAAGAAATCTCGTTGCCAGGTATGGTGACGAGGTGATACTTAATAATATCAATTTAGATGTTATAAAAGGTGAAATTCTTGTGATTTTAGGAGGAAGCGGTTGTGGTAAAAGCACTCTTTTAAGGCATATGATAGGACTTTCCACACCTGCATCCGGGAGTGTTTATGTTGGTAGTACGGACATTACGGAATGCGATACGGAAACATTTCACAACATCTTAAAGGGAATAGGCGTTTTGTTTCAAAACGGAGCACTTTTAGGCTCAATGACTGTCGCTGAAAACATCGCTCTTCCGATTGCCGAATATACCGGTCTTTCCAAAAATTCAGTCGATATCCTGGTGAATTTAAAACTTAGTTCCGTTGAACTTGAAGGTTATGAAGATTATCTGCCTTCCCAGCTTAGCGGAGGAATGAAAAAAAGAGCCGGGCTTGCGCGGGCTCTTGCCTTAAATCCGAAAATATTATTCCTTGATGAGCCAACAGCAGGACTTGATCCGGTGATTTCATCCGAAATTGACCGGCTTGTAATGCAGATAAATGAAAAATACGGCACAACGATTGTAATTATCACACATGATCTTGATACAATATTTACAGTTGCAAAACGGGTTATAATGCTTGATAAAAAAACCAAAAGCATAATCGCCGAAGGCGATCCGAAACATTTAAAGGATCACAGCCCTGATCCTGCGGTAAGACGATTTTTTAACCGTAATGCAAAAGTATAGACTTTCAGATAATGTTTTGGCAAGGCCGGAAGTAGCCCTTCTAAGTAAAGCCTACATCCGGTACGCAGTCGAAGCAGGGCGACTGATAACGCAGTCCAATAATTTTATCTGAAAGAATATGGAAATAATATGGCTACAATAAAAACCAAACTCAGCGTAGGTATTTTTGTTATAATAGGGTTTATTATCGCATTCCTTGCAATAATCTGGGTTGGCATGTCACACTATTTTGAGCAGGGGCGTCTGTATTCTGCATATTTCAATGATTCGGTACAGGGGCTGTCAAAAGACTCGCCTGTAAAATTCAGAGGAGTTACAATCGGAAGAGTTTCTGAAATAGCTGTTGCTCCTGACGGAAAGCTTATAGAAGTTGTATTAAAAATAGAATCCGATATGAAACCGGATGAAAATATAGTCGCTCAGTTAAGATCTGTTGGAATTACAGGCATTATGTTTGTAGAGCTCGACTTGAAGAAAAATGGCGAGTCGAATCTTTCTCCGCCGCTTGGCTTTGTCCCCAAGCATACAGCTATTAATACAAAACCATCTGAAATAACACGTTTTATGGATAGTATAAGCGATGTTATAACCCAAATCAATAAGGTTGATTTCGAAGGATTATCAGTTAAAACAAAAGCGACTTTAGATAAAATCAACAGCGCGGTAAACGAAGCAAAAATTGAGAATTTTTCTTCCGACATAAAAGAATCTTTAGAAAAATGGAACACTGCGATTACCTCGGTGGGAGATGCGGCGGGTGTATTTAAAACATTTACATTAAATACCGACAATACTGTGTCAAATCTCAACAATGCTGTTACAAAAATAGATGCTATAATAACCGGCAATAAGGACAGTGTTGCTCAGGCAATTAAAAATTTAAACCATGCAGTGGAAAATGCAGAATCGCTTGTGATTGATGGAAAAGAATTTATAAGAAACTCGGATCAAAACTTTTCATCTATGCAACAGCAGATACTTTCCACCATGCAAAGCCTGGAAAAAACCAGTGAAACCCTGAACCGCTCAGTTGATCAGATTTCGGATCAGCCCTCCCTTCTTCTTTTCAGTTCCCCTCAACCTGAAAAAGAAATGGAAAAGGATTAGAAGCGGCAATAATTTTACAGGAGCTATTATGAAGATTTCCTTGAAAACCTATTCAATAATTTATTTTGCATTTTTGCTCGCATGTGTTTTTTTAATGCTAAGCGGATGCGGCGGATTTGGCGGATCGGAAACAAAAACTGATTTTTATACACTTGAATATGACCCGCCAAAACTTGCCGGTTTAAATACCCTGCCGTTTATTATAAAGGTTGATCGTTTTAAATCCCCTTTATATAATTCCGATAAAATCAGTTATAGAAAAAATGATTTCCAGACTGATGAATATCTTTATCACAGATGGGAAACAGACCCTGCAAGACTGGTTTCATATTTTCTTTTCAGAGATATCAAGAACTCAGGTCTTTTTAAAGGAGTTTTCACTTATGAAGCAGGTTTTCCGGCCACTCATTCCGTTTCGGGAACAGTTGATGAGTTTTTTGAAGACGACAGAGGAAAAACATGGGAAGCCGTGCTTTCACTTGATATTGTTCTCATGGCGGAAAATGAGCCCGACTTAAGCAAAAAAATTCTTTTTCAGAAAAAATACAGTACCAGAAAAGAATGCGCCAAAAAAAATCCCAAGGCTCTTGCAGAAGCAATGAGCAAGGCTATGCAGGAATTATCAGGACAGATTATTAACGATATATATAAAAGCCTGCCAAAAAAAATTGAATAGATATAATGGGTTGCCTGTTGGAACATCTGCCGGTATTAATAAAAGGACCACCTTCAACAGGGTTTGTGATTTTATATGGGTTTTTGGGCCGTAAAAAAGGGATCGGGAAGAGAAGGCTTGATCCATAGCACCAGTTTCCCAACCAAAATACAATATGGGAGAAATTATTTATGTCTCATCAAAGCTTAGTTGATCTTATCGAATGGGAAAGTCTGAAAAAGCAAGCCGGTATTATAAATCGCAAGCAAAATCATCTTAAACATCTGATAAATGAAAAAGGCCGGATTGATAATTATTCCTTAAACGGCGCCGGTATCATATATGATTTTTCAAGGCAAAGAGTTGATGAAAAAACAATTGCGCTTCTTCTTGAGTTAGCAAAAGCAAGAAAAATAAAAAAACAGTTTAAAGATATGATGGATGGAAAAAAGATCAACAGTACAGAAAAAAGAGCGGCACTCCACACAGCCACAAGGTCTTTTTCAGATTCCCCGGTATTATTAAACGGAAAAGATGTAATGCCCGAAATACTGGCAGTAAATAAAAAGATCAAAGACTTTTCAGACAAAGTCCATTCCGGAAAAATTAAAGGCTCAACCGGTAAAGCATTTGAACACCTTGTAGTAATAGGAATAGGAGGTTCATATCTTGGAACAGAATTTGTCTCTGCAGCGCTAAAGCATCTTGCCAAAAATAATATAAACCTTTATTTTCTTTCAAATGTCGATATCCATAATTTTGCGCAAATAGCGGCATCAATAGATCCTGAAAAGACTCTCTGGATTGTGATTTCAAAAACATACACAACTGCCGAGACAACCGCAAACACGAATCAGGCTATTGAATTTATGAAGCAACAAGGGCTTGATCCTGCAAAGCATCTTATTACTGTAACAAGCAAGGGAAGTCCCGGAGATGATCCCGCATCGAACCCGGTATTGGCATCTTTTCATATGTTTGATTTTATAGGCGGAAGATACAGCGTTACCTCGGCAGTAGGAGGTGTTCCGATAAGCCTTTATCTGGGATATGATGTTTTTGAACGTTTTTTAAGAGGGGCCGAAGAAATGGATCTGCACGCAAAAGAAGCCCCTTTGCATAAAAATCTGCCTTTGGTAGCAGCACTGATCTCGGTATGGAACAACAATTTTCTTAATTACCCGGCGCAGGCAATAATTCCCTACGCCTCCCCTTTATCAAAGCTTGCTTCCCACATTCAGCAGCTCAGTATGGAAAGTAACGGAAAATCTGTGACAAAAGACGGTAGTATCCTTGCTGTGCCTTCAGGAACAATTATATTCGGTGAACCCGGGACCAATGCCCAGCACTCATTTTTCCAGCTTGCACACCAGGGACGGCCGTTTCCCATAGATTTTATAGGTGTCATAAACCCATGCTGTGAGCAGTATAAAAATAAGTCAAAAGGAGTTACAAACCATCAGGAACTCTGGGCCAATTTAATAGCTCAGCCTACAGCGCTTGCCACAGGCAAAGAAGATAAAGATCCGGCGAAATGCTTTTCGGGAAACAGGCCCTCATCCACCATTTTGTTAAATGATTTATCTCCCGAAAATATCGGCCGGCTTCTGTCTTTCTACGAAGCAAAAACAGTCTATGAAGCTTTCATATGGGGCATAAATCCCTTCGACCAGTTTGGCGTTGAGCTGGGAAAAAATCTTGCTTCCGATGTCAGAAAGAAAATGGCTGAAAAAAATACAAACCGGGAATATGTATTTGATGACGCGGATCCGATTACAAGGTTTTATCTGGAAAAGCTGTTTTTGATGACTACCCCGGTTATTAAATGAATTAGCTGATTGGGGATATAATCGGGATCGGATTAAGTTCATACCCCTGTATTCAAGGAGATTTGATGAAACTTTTCTCCTTACCCCAAACCATATTTTTTCATTTTTCTCCACAGTGTAGTGCGGGGAATATTTAATATCTTTGCAGTAATGCCCTTGTTATAATCGGAACGTTCAAGAACCTTGCCTATAAATTTTTTTTCAAGTTCATCCAAAGACATGAGTTTTCCGCTTTCTATAGAGTCAAACTCAAGCTGCTGTAGATCAGAAGGAAGATCGCTTGGCCGGATTTGGTCATAATCGGTTAAAGCTACAGCCCTTTCAATAATATTTTCCAGTTCACGAACATTTCCGGGAAAAGTATAATTGAGCAAAATCTCAAGCGTCTGCTGATTAATCCCTGCAACAGGTTTATGAAATGCGAGACTATATTTATTAATAAAATGCTTTATCAGTAAAGGTATATCATCTTGGCGTTCTACCAGTTGTGGCAGGTGAATTGTTACCACGTTTAATCTGAAAAAGAGATCTTCCCTGAAGTTTCCTGAGCTTACCTCACGCTTTAAATCTTTGTTGCTTGCGGCTATAATCCTGATATCGAGATCGATCGGCCTTACACCGCCTACACGCATAATGCGTTTCTCCTGTATAACATGCAGCATCTTAACTTGCATGGATAACGGCATCTCGCCGATTTCATCAAGAAAAACAGTTCCGCCATCCGCAGATTCGAGAAGTCCGATACGTGTGGCTGTGGCGCCGGTAAATGCGCCTTTTTCATATCCGAATAATTCGCTGTTTATCAGTTCATCAGTAAATCCGCCACAGTTGAAAGAAACAAAAGGCCGCTCTTTTCGAAGACTGGTCTGATGGATTTCTCTGGCTACAAGTTCCTTGCCTGTTCCGCTTGCGCCCTGAAGAAGAACATTGCAATCCAACGGGGAAACCTTGCGGATCATAGAAAAAACCTTTTGAATAGCTGTGCTTGATCCTATTATGCTTTTAAATTTATCTTTACCATGAAGGGCTTGTCTGAGCTTTTTATTTTCAAGACAAATGCTAAGTTTTTCAAACGCACTTTTAGCCAGAAGTCTTATCTCACTTAACTTTAAGGGTTTTGGCGCATAGTGATAAGCACCCTGCTTGATTGCCTCTATAGCTTTATCAATAGAGCTGTAGCCAGTAATAATTATTACTTCGCTATTTTCATTTATTTTTTTGATTTCGGCCAGAAGCTCCATCCCGTTTATGTCGGGAAGCATAAGATCAACAAAAACAATCCCGAAAGGTGAGGCCTTCATACGCTCAAGAAAAGGACTTCCGGAAGTATAAGTCTCAACTTTAAAGCCGTCTTTAGTAAGCGCTTTGGACAGAATGCGGCAGACTGTAATCTCATCATCAACAATAGCTATCCGTCTTTCCATATTATCGATTTTCCGCCTTGGTTATAGAAGGAATAAAAATAGAAAACGTAGTTCCCCGGCCAGCTTCACTTGTCACCTTGATATTTCCTCCGTGGTTTTTAATAAGTGAATAAGTTACGGAAAGGCCAAGACCAACTCCTTTTCCAATGCCTTTTGTGGTGTAAAACGGTTCAAATATTTTTTCAAGAGATTCGGGAGGTATCCCAGGCCCGGTATCAGTAATATCAATTCGTATAAAGCGGGGAGATTCCGGATATGCTTTTATCTCTATACTTCCGCCATTCGGCATGGCCTGATGAGCATTAATCAGCAGATTTAAAAAAACCTGCTGTAAACTTCTTAAATTCCCTTTTATTTGCAGTAAATCCGGGCTGAATATGATGTTCAGTTTTATTCCGGAAAACTTGATCTGGTTCTTTATTAATTTTATAGTACTGTTGATTACATCTTTGATATCCAAATCCGAAAAAGAAGACTCCTCCGTGCGTGAAAAATCCAGCAGATTTCTTACGATATCATTTGCTCTTTCTACCTGAGCAATAATATCGTTAAGCATCTCCTTCCCTTCGGGATCAAGCCGTTCGGAATATTCATCCAGGAAAGTTTCGGCGGTTAAACTGATATTGTTTATCGGATTATTCAGCTCATGAGCAATTCCGGCGGTGAATGTACCCAGGGCAGCCATTTTTCTTGATTGTAAAAGGTTTTCCTGGTTTGTCTCCAATGCAGTAGCCATAAGATTAAATGCTCTTATGAGTCCTGAAATTTCATCATTATGGGGATCTTTGAAAGAAATCGGCGTGAAATCCCCGCTTCCCACCTCTCTTGTTTTCTTTTTAAGCATACTAAGAGTATAAAACAAACGCCTGGAAATAAATATGGAAAATAAAACCGTAACCAGTATAAATATGCCGAGAAAGGCGAAAGGAAGCAAAGATATGCGATAGATGGTTTTGTGTATTTTATTTCGCTTTATTTTTATAAGCTCATTTACAAAGTCCACCATGCTTTTGCCTTCTGAACGCATCTGCTCCTGATTGATTCCGGCTACTTCGCCTATGTTTAATTTTAAGCGTTTCATATTTTGATGATAGGCGCTGAGATTTTGCCTGAATTCCGAAAATCGTTTCATTCCGTTAAGCCTGATAATATCTGCCGACAGCTCTTCCACCAATTCATCGGTTCGTTCAAGATAAGTGATTACCTCCCCAACACTTTCCTTGTCGTAATAAAGAAAAATATTTTTTTCAAATCTGCGTACCTCAAGAATATTATTTGCCAGATCACTGAATCTTTCACTCAAAACCATAAGTTTATTGATATATGAAAAGCTCCAAAGATTCAGGCCGGTTAATGTACATACAGAAAAAAATATGATGCAGGTGGCAAAAATCAGTTTTGAGCGTATCGTTTGAAGCATTAAAATTCTCCTGTTTTGCATTTCACAGCTTATCAAATATTCATTTTACATGTTTCAATATGGCACAAACAAATATAATAATCCATTTATTTTTTCATATTGAAACATACATGTTTTCACAATTATTCAGCCAATCGATAGTATATATTATATTATCATAGTGTTATTGGCATTTGACCAATTTGGCCCTTCTATTGCTTATATTGATTACATAAAGAAGAAGATAAGGAGAATAATGGAAAGAATTCTCGTAATAATGAATGCTCAATATGATGCCTGGGAAGCTCTTGGCAGAGCGATTTCTCTTGCAAAAAGAATCAAAGCCACAGTCTTTGTACTCAGAGTTTTTAATCCTGAGGCAAAGGAAGGTGCAGCACAGGAACAATTCATGAAAAATTCAGCAGCATGCCGTCTGGAAAGTATAATTCAAAATGCAAGATCAGATTCAGTGAATATTGAATACTTTGTCACTGAAGGAGATTTTAACGAGGAGGTGATCCGTTTTGTAGAACACAATAAAATAAGTTTGCTGATAATGGAACCCGGAATTCTGGAAGGGGATATTTTAAAAAACTCCGAAAAAGGATTATGTCCTACAAAGGATATACTCTACCACATTTCATGCAGAGTGGAAGTAGTTTCTCCTAAAAACCATTTTAAGAATATTAAGGAAAGGTGATGAACATATGTATGTATACCTACCCATAGCAGGTAATGCTGTGAACATCTTTGTTATACTAGGCCTCGGCGGTCTGGTCGGTCTTTTATCGGGAATATTTGGTGTTGGAGGGGGCTTTTTGATGACCCCGTTACTGATTATGATGGGTATTCCCCCAACAGTGGCTGCGGCTTCCGATTCAAATCAGATTGTGGCAGCCTCTGCTTCAGGAACCTACGCACATTATAGATTAGGGAATGTGGATTTTAAAATGGGACTTGTACTTCTCATCGGTGGAGTTGTCGGGGGAACCTTTGGAGTCCAGCTGGTAAAAATACTGAGGGCTACAGGTAATGCCGATTTTGTTATAAAGATTACCTATGTAGCTATGCTGGCTATAATTGGCGGCTATATGTTTGCAGAAAGTATCCAAAACATGAAAAAGGCGCCGGCAACCGAAGAAACTTCGTCCTCAATTGCAAAGCCTCCTTCATTATATGCCCGAATGATGAATATCCTTCCTTTCAAAGTCCATTTCGACAAATCCGGAATTAATATCTCCCTTATTGTGCCTCTCATTCTTGGAACGCTTGTCGGTGTACTGGCGGCTATCATGGGAGTCGGGGGAGGCTTTATCATGGTTCCAATCATGGTATATTTATTAAGAATGCCAATGCATGTTGTAGTTGGGACAAGTCTTTTTCAGATATTTTTCACATGCGTAAACGTAACCATTATGCAGTCACATATCAATCACAGTGTTGATTTTATACTGGCCCTCGTACTGCTTGTCGGGTCCTCAGCCGGTGCCCAGATAGGAACGCGCATCAGCAAACGTCTAAAAGGAGAACAGATAAAAATTCTGCTTGCAATAATCATTTTAATAGTAATGGTTCAGATGTTGTTTGGGCTTATCATGACACCTCATTTACTTTTATCATATATAGGAGGCCATTAATGAACCTACTATTATTAAAGCGCCCCGTTTATCTGTTTTTTATTGTTCTTTTGGTACCCGCAGTTTTTATTTGTGTGAGCCATGCCCAGAATTCTCCGGTAGGTGTTGATGTTATTCAACCAAAAACAATTCAGATCAAAAGTACTTTTTCAGGAGGAAAAATTACAGTAAGATCAGTAATTCCCGCACAAGATAAAGTAGCCTTAAGACTTATTGGCCCTAAGCAAAATCTGGCTTTAATGAGAAAGGACAGAGTTAAGGGATTATGGATGAATGTGGAACAAATCCATTTTAAAGATATACCCAATATTTATCTTCTCTGGACTTCAAAAGATTTATCTTCCTTGGAAAACAGGGAGAACCTTAAAGTCATGAAACTGGATTACGTTTCTCTGCTTGCCGATAGTCTGCCGGAAACAAGCGCGGATAAAGAGCCGGATAAATCTGTTCTGATTAATGAACTGATCAAATTGAAAGAAGCTGATAATCTTTTTAAGATATCTGATGGAACGGTCAGTATCAGACCATCGGAACAAGCAGGTTGGAATCAGATTGATGCGGTATTGGATGTGCCGTCTAAAATTGCTCCCGGAACCTATACTCTGGATCTGGTTGCTCTTAAAGACGGAAAAGGAACATTGCTGCAATCAAGCGAGATCAAGGTAAAATTGGCCGGGGTACCGGCTATAATATCGAATCTGGCATTCAAAAAAGGCCTGCTATACGGAATACTGGCTGTTATCATAGCTACCTTCAGCGGATTACTGATAGGTATCATTTTTGAATCAAAGGGAAGCCATTAACTATAATGAAACTATCTGAGAAAGGACTCAATCTGAATGATAAATCCTTTTAAATTATTATTCGGGAGCAACAAAAACGGAGGAGAGTTGTCCCTTAAGTTTCTTTTTCAGACATTCAGGGAACTATTGGTATATAATAATAAGGCTCTGGATCTAATGGCAGACATGGGTGAAAAACTTAGCGGTGATTATCTTTTTGACAAGCAGTATATTGAGTCGGTTACAGATGAATTGGAAGATATGGTTTATAAAATAGTATATGATCTTAATCTGATAACCTCCAAAAAATATCTGGCTCTTTTTGATGTATTTGAAAAAACAAAAATAGAAATACGGGGAGAACTAAATTCTCAGTTCACTCTTCCAAAAGGAGATTATGTTTATTCAATTAGTGATCTTACCAAAGAAATGTCCGATTACGCCGGAGAAAAAATGGCTACCCTTGGCGAACTCAGAAACCGTCTTGATTTAAAAGTTCCGGAAGGCTTCGTGATATCAACCTATTCTTTTAAACAATTTATTGAATACAACAGGCTTGAAGAATTGGTTGCTCCATTATGTGAAGGCAAATTTAACCAGGAGGTGATGGAGAAAAAAGCAAAAGAGCTGAAGGAAAAGATATTGCAGGCAAAAATACCTCCTGAAACCAAAAAAGCGATCCGCAAGAAACTTTCCTCATGCGAATCTAGTTCTTCAGACAGATGGGCGGTTCGAAGCAGCGCAGTTGGAGAAGACAGTCAAATAAGTTATGCCGGCCAGTATACAACTGTGCTGAATATTCCTTCCTCGCAAATAGGCTCTGCTTACAAACAAGTCGTAGCGAGTCTTTTCTCTCCCCAGGTTATAGTTTATCGTAAAGAAATGGGAATTAAGCAACAGGAAATGGCTATGGCTGTAGGATGCCTGCCAATGATATCTCCAATTGCCAGCGGAGTAATTTATACTGCTGATCCTAACGGGCTGGAAGTTGATAAAGCCATTTTGTCGGCTTGTTGGGGGTTGGGTAAGGCTGTGGTGGACGGAGAAATGGAAGTGGATCAATACAAGGTTTCGAAGACCTCTCCATATACCGTTTTATGGCAGCATATCGGCAGAAAGACTAAACAATACGCTATGTCTGAAGATAGCGGAATCGAATTGGTTCCTATGTCTGTGGAAAAGCAGGAAATTGCATGCCTGAATGAAACTATGATGCATAAACTTATAGAAGGGGCCATCCGCATAGAGCAATATATGAAGTCCTTTCAGGATATCGAATGGGCGATTGATAAGTATGGACAAATTACATATCTCCAGGCCCGGTCTCTTAAGCTTTCAGAAAAGCATGCGTTAGATAAAAACCGGTTGGTTACAGCTGCCAGAAACTATCCTGTTCTTTTAAAGAACAAAGGAGTAGTTGCCAGCAGAGGGATAGGCGCTGGAATAGTTTCCCAGGTTAAATCCGAACAGGACAGTCAGCATTTCCCACGCGGAGCAGTACTTGTTATAAAGCATACTTCTCCGCGAATGTCTAAGTTGGTTCCTTTGGCAAGCGCGGTAGTAACCGATATAGGAGCGGTTACAGGTCACATGGCCACGATTTGCAGAGAATTCAGAGTTCCCACAATTGTAGATACTTCTCTTGCAACTCAAATCCTGAAAACAGGAATGGAAGTTACAGTTGATGCTGAAGAAAATATTATTTATCAGGGGATTATAAAAGAACTTTTAACAGCTCAATTGATTGAAAAAATACCATATGAAGAAACTTATGAATTTAAATTGCTTAGAAGGCTGTTGAAAAAAGTATCAACCCTTCACTTAACGGATCCCCAATCAAATGAATTTGATCCTGCTCATTGCAAGACATTTCATGATATCATCCGGTTTGCCCATGAAATGGCAGTAAGAAAAATTGCCCAGGGAATTCAGCCCAGACAATTAAGTTTTATACACTCCATGACAAAACTAAAACTGAACATACCTTTAAATTTAACTGTCATTGACACCGGAGGAGGAATTAAAAAGGGGATTTCCTCAAACGAGATATCACTTAAAGAACTCTCCTGTGAACCCTTGCTGATTCTGCTGGAAGCTCTTACTGCTCCCGGTGTATGGCAATACCAGCCCGTCAACCTTGATTTTAAGGGATTTATGTCCAGCTTTACCAGCAACCGTTCATCACAGTCTCCGCCGGACAGGATTAATATAAATTTAGCCATCATATCAAAGGAATACATAAACCTCAACCTTGGTTTGGGATATCACTTCAATATGGTTGATGGGAACATGTCCGACGACAGGAACGACAACTACATCTATTTTCGCTTTTTTGGAGGAGTCACAGAAATCTCCCGGCGTACAAGAAGAGTAAAAGTGCTGGCACAGATACTGGAAAAAAACGATTTTTCAGTTGAACTCAAAGGAGAGTTGATTATAGCCAGGATAAAAAAGATTGACAAGCCCCAGATGGAAGACAAGTTCCGTCTGATAGGCCGATTAATAGGCTATACCCGCCAGTTAGACGTACTATTGCGTAATGAAAATGATATTGATTTATTCGCAAACCAATTTCTAAACGAAGAGGATTCTATTCTTGTCAAACCGGAGGAGAAATGAATAAAACCAACAGCGTAATGATTCTGGATGATGAACCGATTGTTTGTAAACGGTTACGTTCAACTCTGGAAAAAGCAAACATGGAAATAGAAACTTTTACTGATCCTAATGAAGCCGTAAAAAGATTTTCCGAAAAATTTTTTCAAATATTGATTACCGACCTTAAAATGAAAGAAATGGACGGAATTGATGTATTGAAGTTAGCCAGAAGAATTTCTCCGGAAACAAAAGTTATCATCATTACAGGAGTTGCAACGGTTGAAAAGGCCAAAGAAGCCTTAAAATTAGGGGCATACGATTTTATCGCCAAACCTTTTAAACTTTCCCAATTGCGAAATCTTGTAATGAGAGGAATCGGCCTTTCAGAGTGAAAAATCATTCAGGAAATGTAATTATAAAAAAATAAATATTCAGATAAAAAGGAGAACAAATGGCTATTATAACTATTTCCAGAGGTACTATGAGTGGTGGAGAATCTTTGGCCAAATGCATTTCTGAAAAATTAAAAATTCCGGCCGTCAGCCAGGAGATTTTAAAAGAAGCTTCCAACCGTTTTGGGATATCACAACCCCTTCTTCTCCAGCAGCTGGAAAAAACCAAAGGATTGATTCATGGTAACTCTACAGAACGCGGTCTTTATCTTACAGCCATTCAGCTTGCTTTGGCGGAAAGAGCACAAAAAGGTCCTTTTGTTTATTATGGACATGCAGGTCATCTCCTGTTAAAAGGAGTTCCACACGTATTAAAAATACGCGTAATCGCTCCTCTTAAAAGCCGTGCCCGAATGTTGGCAGATACACATAATATTTCATTTGAAGAAGCAAAAAAAAGAATTGATAAACTAGATGAGAGCCGGGTAAAATGGACCCGGTTTTTATACAATGTTGATTGGCGTGACCCGTCTATATATGATCTTGTCATTAATCTGGATGCTATAAGTCTTGAAAGCGCTTGTGAAATAATTATCTGCACCTTAAAGCAAGCCGAATTTAAGGAATCACCGGAGTCCAAAAATATTATTGATGATTTTCTTCTGGCATGCCGTGTAAAAACCGCATTGGTTACCCATGACCAAACTAAAGGACTAGGGCTGGATGTATCATCTAACAAAGGAGTAGTTATCATTACAGGTAGTTTTGAAACCGGCGGAATATTTTCAAGCGGAAAACACAGAATTAAAAATGATCTGATCGAGGTTGCCAGGCAGGTTGAAGGAGTAAAAAATGTAGAGATAGGTTTAGAAAATATTCCCGTGGCATTGGAATAACTAAAATTAAAAAAGAGGGAAAGCATATGGACAGTGAAACGGAAAATGGAAAAGAGCGTCTTGCCTTTGGAAATCAATTTTTTAAACTATTGGAAGAAGAGAAAGAAGTACTTGACGGGCTTTTGGAGTTTGCCGGCAAGGGCAGCAAGCTTGAAGAAGAACGTACTCATCTGTCCCGCGAGAGAAATAGCCTTACCTCCGCTTTAGTGCAAAATTCCCATAAGCGCACTGACCTTGCTGTTGAGCGTACAGAGTTGAACAAGCAACTGGTTAAAAGTTCCGATGTGCGTACGCACCTTGCTGATAAACGCACAGAAATGGCCGATGTCCGCACAAGCCTGATGCAGGAACAGACCAGACTTTCCGGCAAAAGCACAGAACTTGCTTTAGAGCGTACCGGACTGGCAAATAAACGAACGGGAATGGCGAATACACGAACCGCTTATTCTCTGCAACGCAGTGAATTGGCGGAAGGCAGAAATCATCTCGCCGTTACAAGAACTTATTTATCATCTCTCAGAACGCTTTTGGCCAAGGAAAGAACTATGCTTGCTTTTATCCGCACCGGTCTGGCATTGATTGCCCTGGGCATGGCCTTAACCCGCTATTTTGGCGTGGGCCCATGGACTCTTGTGGATGGTTTCCTGATCCTTGTAGGTATCATTACAATGGGTTTTGCAGTTAAAACTTATTTTAGCACATACCGGCAGGAAAAAAATATTATGCTTGTTCTGAATGAAAAACTCGGCATTATTGACAACTATGCCCCATGATGACTTCGTATTTCTTATTAAAGGAGGTGAGTAATGAATAATATTGATAGCGGCTCTGCCGTTAATTCTATAAAGCTTAAGATCCTTATCTTAGATGATGAGCCTATAGTATGCAAACGTTTGAAGCCGGCATTTCAAAAAGCCGGTTACGAAGTGGAAACATATACCAGCAGTGCGGATGCCATGCAAAGAATACCGGAAAAAAAATTCGATATTGTAATTACTGACCTTAAAATGGAAGGGGTTAGCGGCATGGAATTTTTAACCGAGGTAAAAAGGCAGTTTCCTCAAACTGAAATTATAGTTATAACCGGGTTTGCTACCATGGAGGCGTCGAAAGAATCACTTCAGAAAGGAGTCTTCAGATTTGTAGCAAAACCGTTCAAGCTTGCAGATATATTGGAAATAGTAGAACAATTGAAAAATGAACGTTTTACAAAAACAAGCTGATAATAAATGAAAAATTTATTACTTCGATTCCTGCCCAAGTTTCGCCGTTCAAATCAGCATCCTGAGTTGATAAAGTCTTTATTCTCAAAATTTCAGATCATTCTCGACATGAACACTAAACTGCTTGAAAAAATGGCGGTTATGGAACGTGCTTTAGGAGGAGAATATATATTTGACAAAGCGTTTCTGGAAAGCTCCGTCAGCGAAGCAAGTCATCTGGTATACCAGGTTATATACAGTCTCAACACACTCACGGAGAACAGATTTCCGGAACTTTTTGACCAATTTCAGATTATAAAGACATATCTTGAAGATATTTTAGTCGGAGGATTAGGCCCTTATGCAGGCAGGCTTATCCTGCCCTATTCTTCAATCCGCATAGAAATGTGGCACCTTGCCGGTTTTATGAGCGCCAGCCTGGCTGAATTCGGCCAGCATTTAGGCCTCTTTGCACCGGATGGCTTTGCAATCACAACAACAGGCATCCGTACATTCATGCAAAAAAATGATCTTTATCATAAAATTAAACAAATCTCAGAATCGCTGACAACGGATAAATCAAAGGATAGAAATGATCTTTTGACGGATCTGATAAATAATTCCGATATCCCTGAAGAACTTGAGAAGGCTATACTTGATGAAGTTATAAAACTATCGGATCGGACAGGAAAAAATACCTTGCTGATGCTTAGAGCCGAAAATGTTGAACACGAAACTCACGATCAGTTTACAAACATATACGATGTGTTACCTTCTAATATTCTGGATGCATTTAAACAGAGCATAGCCGGATGTATAGCAAAAGAGGCAGAAAATTATTTGCAGGAAAATCCCGAAAAAGAAATTTCAATTGCTGTCGCTGTTTATGAAAAGATACAGTCCAAAATTTGCGGAACTGTTTTAACATTAGATCCAAAGCGTTTGCCTTTGCAGGTTGCCGGGGTTGCTGTTAGCTTAGACAATAATTTATATGATAGCAAAGAAACACAGGAAAAAGTGGAATATTTTAGTGTTCAAAGGTTTTATCCGTTTGATACTGTTGAGTCGGTAATACTACCCAAAGAATTAACAGAAAGGCTTGCCGATGGAAAACACAGCCTTTCAATTATGGATAACGGCCATCGTCGCGGATCTTCTTTGATCCGTAAAGATACTCTCATATCCGTAGTCGATTCAGCAATGGCTATCGAGCGCACATTCGGAAAACCCCATAAAGTTTTCTGGTCGCAGGAAGAGACAGGGCGTGTAGTAATTACGGAAGTAAGGCCTCTTTCTTCTGTTTTATATGATAATATTTCAGATGAATTATTAATTGATGAATTGAACAAACAGCTTGAAAAAGCTACAGTATTGCTTGATGGTGGAGAAACCGCACAAATGGGAGTAACCACGGGAAAGCTGGTTCATGTAACAGGCAACTACCATTATGACTCATTTCCGATAGGCGCAATAGCTGTATCAGACAAAGCAAGTCCGAATCTTAGCCCGCTTCTAAGGCGTGCTGCCGGCCTGATTACTCAAACAGGGTCATCCATAGGTCATTTGGCTTCGTTAGCCAGAGAAGTGCATGTGCCGACAATTGTCGGAGCCTGCAATGCGCTGGAACTTTTAAAAGAAGGAATGATAGTCACTTTGGATGCAGGAGACTGCAAAGTTTACCATGGAGTTATTGAACCTCTTGTTAGATATCGATCATCCGGTATGGAGCTTTACCCTACAGATCCCGAGTATGTTATACTTCGGCAATTACTGCGATGGATCATTCCGCTCAATTTGACTGATCCTGATTCTGCGGATTTCAATTCTGCCAATTGCCGTACATTTCACGATATCATACATTTTTCTCATGAGATGGCTGTTGAAGAATTGCTTAATATCCGGACAAGACACAAAGAACTTAAAGGAATTGAAGCCAGGCGTCTTAAGCTGGATGTCCCAATTGACATCCGCGTTTTTGATATTGGAAACGGAGTGCTGAATTCAGCAGAAAAAGAACTCCATGTCAATGACATATCATCACTGCCTTTTAAAGCCTTTCTGCAGGGTATCAATACGGATGAATTGTTTGATCAGCAAGCAGGCTCGGTAGGTCTGCGTGAAATACTTTCCGGGATGGACAAAACATATACAGCTTTAAACACTCCGGCTGAATATTCAGGACAAAATCTTGCAATAATAGCAGAAAATTATATTAATCTTACACTTCGTTTAGGTTACCATTTCAATGTCATGAATGCTTACCTTTCGGAAAATCCAAACAAAAATTTCATATATTATCGTTTTGTAGGCGGATTTGCTTACATGGACAGACGGATACGAAGAGTAAAATTTATAGCTGCTCTTTTAGAAAATATGGACTTTAAAGTAACCGTAAAGACAGATCTTGTGATAGGAAAACTTAAAATCATAGACCGGAAATTCATGGAGTCTGTCTTGAATATTCTTGGTGAATTAACTGCTTTTACCCGCCAGCTTGATATCAAAATGGAATCCGAAAAAAATGTGGAAGAATTTTTGGGCCTTTTTACTAAAAGGTCAAAAAATATTATTCTTACAAACAGGATTAAAGAACAGGATCAGTCATGTTCGAAATAATAAAAAAATATCGGGAAAAACGTAAGAACAAAAAGCTGAAAAAAGCAGACGAAATCATCCAGAATCTTAAAGCCCGGTACCATACATTTCGTATTATTCTTATAAATAACGAGCGGGCACTTAAAATTTTAAATGGAATAGATTTGAAATTAAAGATGAAAAGTCCGTCTTTAAGAGACATAATTGATCAGTCGGAAGAACTTTTAAGTATTTGCTACGAGCTTGTTGATGGTCTGAATCGTCTTAGTTATAATAGGTATTTAAAACTCTATAAATTACACGAAATATTAAAAGATACCATAAACAAAACTCTTCCTGACGTATCGCAGGAATCCCTCGATGGACCTCATTGCCTTTTTTTCGATGAAATAACACCGGATACAAAAAAGATGGTCGGAAGCAAGGCAGGTTCTTTGTCGGACTTGATAAAAATTAACATGCCTGTGCCAAACGGCTTCATCATTACCATAGATGCATGCAAACACTTTCTCCGTGAAAATGACATTGAAACCCCCATAAGACAAAGTCTCCGCAAGCTTGAAACCGATGAGAGCTTTCTGAACAATCTTGATGATATTACAGGCAATATCAAAAAAATGATTGTATCCGGAAAGCTTACAGATGAATTGGGGAATGCATTAAAAACTGCATACAATCATCTGGCGGGACCTGATAATTCGCCGATATCTGTTAGAAGCAGCGCAAGTGCGGAAGATCAGATATCGCATTCTTTTGCAGGTCAATTCAAAACTGTTCTCAATGTAGTCTCTTTTGATGGTCTGGTGGATGCCTTTAAAGAAGTCCTGGCGAGCAATTTTAATACCGGAAGCATTATTTACAGATTGCATGCAGGCCTTCCGGTGACAGATTTTAATATGGCAGTACTTTGCCAGATTATTGTTAAAGCAAGAACCGCAGGAGTTCTTTTTACTGTCGATCCTGCTTCGCCAAAAAGCGATCGAATGCTTTTAAGTGCGGTAGCAGGCTTGGGTAGCCTTGCAGTCGGAGGTGAAGTCCCGGCAGATATGTATCATCCTTTACGTTCGGGAAAAGAAACACAAATACCTTCCGAAATTGCCGAAAAGTCATTTAAGGAGGTTTGCTCCCCGGAAGGCGGCATACATAGAGAAGATGTTTTGCCTGAGCAAAGAAATCTGCCTTTACTTTCTGAAAATGAAATTCACAGCCTCACGGGATTGGGGCTTATGATAGAAAGCCTGAGCGGTAAACCTCAGGATATTGAATGGGCTATAACTGAAGAAGGTGTGCTTTATATACTGCAATCCCGTCCATTTCAGTTTGCAGGAAAAAAATCAGCAGTTCAGGAATCAATACGCGGCAAGCTTCTTATACAGGGAGGCGCTTTATCTTCTTCAGGAAGAAGTATAGGAAAAGTAAAAATAATACATTCATCTTCAGACATTAACAATTTTGAAACTGACCCCATAATAGCAGTACTTCACCAAAGCCTTGTAGAAGTTGCAAGGTTTATGCAGAATATCAGCGGTATTGTGGTTGACAAAGGAAACCCTGCAGATCATCTTTCAAATGTTGCCAGGGAATTCGGAGTTCCAATGCTTACCCGTACTGAAAATGCAACTCACATTCTTAATAATGATCAATGGGTTATTATAGACGCCGATCAGGGCATAATATTTCCGGCACATGAGGAGGCTTTGAAAACTCTTCAGACAAAAAAGGCTTTCGCACCATCTGTAAAAAAGCTGCAGGATAACAAATATGCCGATTTTCCCGAATCAGAGCGGCTGTATAATTTAATTGTTCATCTTAACCTGACGGATGCTTATGGTTCTGCTTTTTCAATAATGGAATGCCGGTCTGTGCATGATCTCATACGCTATATCCATGAAATGGCGGTTCTTACAATGTTTGAAGCAGGAGACGAAATTACTGAGGAGGCTGGTTTTTATATTCACCGGCTCGAAGAAAACATAAATTTTCATTTTCTGATAATCGATATGGGCGGAGGACTTGTACCGGATCTTCATACTATGAAAATCAGCACATCTGACATTCTTTCCACGCCTCTTCTTGCCCTGTGGAATGGAGCCACAACACCTGGACTTCGCTGGAATGTGTCCCCACCGGCGATGAGTCTGCAAGGACTTTTCGGAAGAAGCATAACAGATGCAAGCGGTCCAAGGCCTGTCGGAAACAGCAGTTATGCTATTATCGCCAAAGATTATCTGAACCTTAACGCCCGTATAGATTTTCATTTTACTCTGGTTGACACCGTATGCGGCAGAAATTCCAGGGATAATTATATACGTTTCCGTTTTAAAGGCGGCGGAACTGCAATGGTGCAAAGAGAGCGGCGGACAATGCTCATAGCTGAAATTCTTAAAGCATATGATTTTTTTACGGACTGCAAGGGGGATCTGGTTACAGGAACTATTGCGGAAATGTCTCAGAGTGCAACGGAAGAAAGGCTTGTAATGCTTGGGCGGCTTTTAGGCTTTTGCCGTCTCATGGATGCAATGATGTATAATGATGAAACACCAATTATTATAGCACAGGCGTTTCTTGACGGAAATTATAGTCTTGAAGGACTTCCTGTTCAATTGTAGCAAGAATATAGATACGATTTGGTATCAGGCATGAAAAAAGCGAAGATCGGGAAGCAAAACCGCTGTTAGCATGTTTCCATAAACCGCTCCTGTATCGATTCCTATCATGCCCGGAGCAACTAAAGGCATTTCAAAAGGTGTATGGCCGAATACTACTGTGTAGCCCAGCTTATGTTCGTACCTTAAAAAAGTATCCCGAACTGAAAGCAGCCTGTCTAAAGAACATCCATCCGGATCTTCACCTGGTATCACTCCCGCATGGATGAAAAGATAATCATCTGTTTTATAGTATGTAAGTAGTCCGTTCAAGAAATCGAGATGTGCCGGTGGCAAAAAGCCAAGATCGGAAAGTGATTGAAACTTTGCATCGGAATAACTTTTAAGAGTCGGCTCTACATCCATTGAACGTAGCAACCTAAGATATTCCTGATCTTTGGTTTGGGCATACTCCAAAAGCGCATGCTCATGGTTACCTTTTAAAAAAATAATATTTTCAGAACTTTGCTTTAGTTTAAGAAGATATTCTATAACTTCTTTTGATTGAGAACCTCGGTTAATATAGTCCCCAAGAAAGATCAGCGTGTCGGAATGAAGGTCAAATGGCAATCTGTCCATCAAACTTATAAGCTTATCATAACAGCCATGAATATCGCCAATCGCAAAAATTTTACCTGTATTTTTTTTCATGTATAAATTTTCCCGACGGGAAATACCTTGTGGCAATAAAATGGTGTTCAATATTTTTCTTCAGACAAGATATTCTGAGGTCACTGTCTCACAAAAACAATTGCCGCTTATGGAATTTGCAACCGGTTATGCTCAAGAAATCGAGTTAATATTATCAGCAGCATTATTGGTAATAATTTTAACATTTGTGATTATGTTCTTCAAGACATTTTTCCGTAATTTGATAAATCACGCCAAAGAATACCGGAATACATTCGAGATAATCGTCCTTATTCCGGGGGTTGCCGGTAAGGCTCTGTGCAAAGCAAAAGAAGTTTGAAGAAACCGTGTTATTGTGGGGCAACCCTTTAATTTATCTACTATAAAAAAGCATAAAATGTGGTTAATAAAACAAGATCGCTAATATCTATTGGCATAAATATAATGACCTCGGTAACTATGATATATTATTCATATGGAAATACGCGTTTATTGTTTTTTTGACTGATAATGATACCGTAAAAGATATCCGGTTAATGGTTCAACTTCAAAAACTATTGACATTAGTTAAAAACTGTCATAAAAAATTGCATTTCGCGGGCGGGCATAACTCAGCTGGTAGAGTGCAAGCTTCCCAAGCTTGGAGTCGCGAGTTCGAATCTCGTTGCCCGCTCCATAGTGAATTCGCCTTTTCCATATAAAAAGGCTTTTTGGCAGGGTCGATGAATATGCAGTTTGGAGATACTTTTTGAGTATGTTTAATTTTAGAGCTATGTAGTTTTTATCGATCCATTTTTTATATTAAGTAGCATTTTCATAAGGAGACGGGCTGAAGCCCGTTTTTTATTTTAGTAAGGCTGTTGAACTTGATTATAGCACAACAGCAGAACGAGTGTTTGCAAACCACGATTTGGGGTGATGGTTTGGATATTATTAACTGAATCGGCGAGCAGATGCATATATTTTTATAAAATTTTATTATATATGAAAAAGCAAAAATCCGAAACAGGGTATACTAAACCTCTAACCCGGGAAGAATTAATTGCTAAAATTAAAGAATTTGCTGATACAATATGTGAATCGAAAGGTATTGAACTGGTTCATATTGAATATCAGAGGGAAACAGGAGGTAGAGTAATTCGTCTTTATGTTGATAAACAGGGTGGAGTCACACTGAAGGACTGCGCCTGGGTAAGTCATCAATTAAGTGACATTCTGGATATTAATCTGGATACCGATTGGCCCTACAGCCTTGAAGTTTCATCACCAGGCGCTAATCGTCCTTTAGGAAAACCGGAGGATTTTAAAAGGTTTAAAGGAAATACGGCAACAGTCAGAACTATAGTGCCAGTCGAAGGGCAAAAAAATTTTAAAGGGGTTCTGCTTGGCTTTAATGATGGATTTGTTAAACTTAAAATAAATGACAAAATGGTCGCTATCTCTTACAAGGAAATCGCAAAGGCGCGGCTTTTCAACTATAACGGAGAAAACGGATGCTAATATCAGAAATAAAACGTGTTGTTGATCAGGTCAGCCGGGACAGGGGAATTGATAAGAATGTCCTAATCAAAGCAATTGAAGAAGCGCTGAAATCTGCTGCAAGAAAAAAATATGGAAATAAAATAGATATAGAAATTCAATATAATGAAGAAAGCGGCGATATTGAGGCTTTTCAGTTTAAGAAAGTAGTTGAAACTGTTACGGATAGTATGACACAGATAAGCCTTGAAGAAGGGCAAACACTGGATCCTGAATGTGAAATTGGTGACAGTCTCGGTACCAAAATGGATACTACGGCATTTGGCAGAATTGCTGCCCAATCTGCAAAACAGGTGATTATACAGAAAATGAAAGATGCTGAAAGAAATGCTGTATATTCAAGTTTTATTGAGCGTAAGGGCGAAATAATAAACGGCATTGTCCAGCGCATAGAACATTCGGGAGATATTATAGTGAATCTTGGGCAGACGGAAGGTATTCTGCCGATCAATGAACAGATTTCAAAAGAGACATATAAACGTGGTGATCGTATAAGAGCGCTTCTCCTTGAAGTATTGCAGGATTCCCGGGGACCTCAGATTGTTCTTTCCAGAACGCATTCAAATTTTCTGGCAAATCTTTTTAAAACGGAAGTTCCTGAAATCAGTGAAGGAATTGTCAAAATAATGGGAGCCGTTCGAGAACCGGGGGTTCGTGCTAAAATAGCTGTATCCTCAAATGATTCCGATATTCATCCGGTAGGTGCCTGTGTGGGAATGAAGGGTAGCCGGGTTCAAAACGTTGTTCAGGAATTAAGAGGTGAAAAGATTGATATAATCCCCTGGCATGTTGATTCAGCAAAATATGTATGCAACGCTTTGGCTCCTGCTGAAATAATAAGGGTGATTATCGATGAAGATAATCATGCGATGGAAGTTATTGTTCCTGATGAATCTCTTTCCATTGCCATAGGCAAACGCGGTCAGAATGTGCGACTTGCTTCAAAATTGACCGGCTGGAACCTGGATGTTCAAAGTGAATCGCATTATAATGAGGTTCTGAAAAACGGCTATGATTCGCTTGTATCTTTGCCCGGAGTAGGCATAAACCTCGTCAATTCACTGATTGAAAAAGGTTTTACATCTGTGGATGAAATCAGCAATGCTTCGGCGAGCGATTTAATGCAAATAAAGGGTATTGCCAAAGAAAAAGCCGAGAAACTGATAAATTCTGCGACAGAGGCAATTTCTAAAGATGAAGACAAAGTGAGTGCGGAAGAAGAAAACCCTGACATCGAAAATAATGTTTCATAATGTTGCGATATAAGTTCCGTAGATATAGTTTATGATCCCAAAAAACAGATAGTTGCTGTATATATAATAATCTATTATAATATTAAAGTGGCAATTTTGATGGATTCATAAAAAGTTATTATTTTGACTTTTTACGCAGATATAAATTATTAAGACATGAAATACGAGATAATAAATCATTCTGTGAAAGACCTGTTAACAACAATACTTGGGGGGCTGCATGGCAAAGATCAGAGTATATGAACTTGCCAGAGATCTTAATATGACGAACCAGGCTCTTCTTGACAAGATAAGAAATATGAATATCTACGTCAAGAGCCACGTTAGTTCTTTGGATGAAGAAACAGTTGCAAAAATAAAAGCTGGCTTCAATAGTACAAGTACAAAGTCGGAAGGGGTAGCTGAAATTCGCGTTAGACCGACTATAATCAGAAGGCGGAGAATTGTTGTTCAGGAGGAACCTGAAACAAAACCTGAAACACAGGAAGAGGAGGCTATTGAAGAAGTTGAGCCTGAAGAACAATTGCCTGAACCCGAAATTATAAAAGCTGCTGACGAAGTTAAGAAGCCTGATATAGAAGAAAAGCAGGAAGTTATGCCTCAGGCAAAAATCGAGAAGAAACCGGTTCAACAGACTGCTGCACCCGTCAAGGTATTTAAAAAAACAAAAAAAGAACAACCGGCAAAAGTCCTTAAATTGCCGGATGTTGAGAAAAAACCTGAAGTATTGGAAGAGAGCCAGCCTTCACAAGAAGTTAAACCTGTAGAACAAATAATTACCAAAACAATAGATACTCCCGCACAGGTTCAGCCATCAGAACACGCAAAAAAGCCGGTTACTCATCTCAAAAAAACGGTAGAAATAGTTCCTGAAATCCCGAAAAAAGCCGATCCTATAGAAATAATTGCAAAAAAAGAAGAGACAGTTTCTGAGAAAAAGAAAGGCAAGGTCCGGGATAAGCGCGAAGAGGATCCCGATTTTAAAGATAAATTGTTGTTTAAAAAGAAAGCTCCGTTCAAGAAAAAAGAAATAATCGAAGTAGAAGATCTTTTTACGCCTGAGCCCAGGGTTCGCAAAGAAAAGAAAGGTGCTAAAGCAAAGGCAATACAAGGCCATAAGACACAGCTAACTGTTCCGAAAGCTATAAAACGCAGGATAAAAATTGATGACGCGATTGTATTATCAGATCTTGCGAAAAGAATGGGAATAAAGTCAAGTGAAATGATAAAAACCCTTATGGGTCTTGGTGTTCTTGCAACTGTCAATCAAACAATAGACTTTGATACGGCATCTCTGGTTGCAACGGAATTTAGTTATGAAGTCGAGCGCGCATCTTTTGAGGAAGGTAATTTCTTAAAGACGGAAAAGGTTGATCTAAGTGCACTTGTAAGCAGGCCACCGGTGGTTACCATAATGGGTCATGTTGACCATGGGAAAACCTCTCTTTTGGATGTAATCCGCAAGACTAAAATAACAGAAATTGAAGCAGGTGGAATCACACAGCATATAGGGGCTTATCACGTAAAAACCGAAAACGGCCAGATAGTTTTTTTGGATACACCGGGCCATGAAGCTTTTACAGCTATGCGTGCAAGAGGAGCTAAGGTAACTGATATTGTTGTGCTTGTCGTAGCAGCTGATGATGGTGTAAAGCCACAAACCGTAGAAGCCATTAATCATGCAAAGGTAGCCGGTGTCCCTATAATTGTTGCTATAAATAAAATGGATAAACCCGAAGCAGATCCCGATCGCGTTAAGCGGGAATTGGCTGATCAGGGTCTTGTTCCTGAAGAATGGGGCGGAACCACCCCGTTTCTCAAAGTATCGGCAAAACAGAATACAGGAATAGACGATTTGCTTGAAATGATTCTGCTTCAGGCAGAGGTGCTTGAATTAAAGGCAAATCCAAACAAACTTGCTGTTGGACACGTGGTTGAAGCCAAGCTTGATTCCGGAAGAGGGCCTGTTGCAACTGTATTGATATATGAAGGAACGCTTCACTTAGGCGAATCTGTTGTTTGCGGAATACATTATGGAAAGGTGCGGGCCCTTTTAGATGACAGGGGTATGAAAATTGATGAGGCAGGTCCGTCAATCCCGGTCGAGGTTATAGGTTTTTCAGGAGTACCTATGGCCGGCGATGAACTTATAGCTCTTGCTGATGAAAAGGATGCCAAACAGGTCAGTACTTACCGGGTTCAAAAGCAACGTTCAAAAGAGCTGGCTAAAACAAGCAGGCTTAACCTGGAAAACTTATTTGACAGGATTCAGGAAGGCAAGATCAAGAACCTTGTCTTAATAATTAAAGCAGATGTTAACGGATCTATAGAAGCAATAAGAGATTCACTGAACAAACTGTCAAACAAAGAAGTTAAAATCGATATAATCCATTCAGGAACCGGAACCATTACAGAATCGGATGTTTCTCTTGCTGCTGTTTCCAACGCCATTATCATTGGGTTTAATGTCCGTCCCAGTTCCAAGGTTCAGGCAATGGCAAACGAAGAAAATGTAGATATTCGTTACTACAATATAATATATAATGTAATCAAAGATATAAAGAATGCAATAGTCGGCTTGATGGCTTCGACTTTCGAAGAAAAATTTCTAGGCAGAGCCCAGGTCAGGGAAGTCTTCCATGTTCCAAAATTTGGAGCTGTTGCAGGAAGTTATGTCTTAGATGGGAAAATTGAACGCGGGCAGAAAATACGCCTGATCAGAGATGGCATAGTTTGCTTTGAAGGGAAGAATTCGTCTTTAAGACGATTTAAGGATGATGTTAAAGAGGTTCAAGCAGGGTTTGAATGCGGAATCGGTATAGAGAATTATAACGATATTAAAGTCGATGATATAATTGAATTTTATTATATTGAAGAAATAAAGCCGGAACTCGAATAACAATTTTTATTTTCCCCCTTAAATATTGATTACAGAGTTATATTTTTTTGATGGACTTGTAAAAAGTCGTAAAATACCTGTTTTGTCATGCCGGACCCGATAAGCCTGCCCCGGCAAGCTTTAAGCCGGGGGCATCCAGCAATCTCAATAAGTTCTGGATACCGGCTTTTGCCGGTATGACGGTCTGGAGTTTTTTTCGGTTTCATCTTTTTTAATAAAAAGGTAAAATCTAACTATATAAAAATATTTTATATAATCTATGGTTATAGGACTAGGACTAATAACTTTCAGGCTTCATGATTGCCGCTCTCTTAAAAGCAAAAGAAAAATTGTAAAATCGGTTATCAGCAGATTGCGTAATAATTTCAACGCTTCTGTCGCAGAAGTGGATTCAAATGATATTTATGATGAAGCAATAATTGGCTTTGCATTTGTAGGAAATGACAAAACCGTCGTCAATTCAAAAATTGATAAAGCTTTTAGCTTTGCTGATGAACTGGGTCTTGCCGAAATTATTAATACTGAAATGGAGTTAATCAATATATGACGCTTTTTTCAAGAGCCGAAAGGGTCGGGGGACAGATTCAAAAAGTGCTGTCAGGAGCACTGCTAAAAGGGATAAAAGATCCCCGTCTTGAAATGACAACAATTACAGCTGTTAAGATGTCAAAAGATCTTAAGATTGCGCGCATATATTTTACCACAACCGGCGGCAAAACAAATGCCGATGAAGCAGCAAAAGGATTTAAAAGTGCTGCCGGGTTTCTTAAACGTTCCTTGTCAAGCGAGCTTACCTTACGATATATGCCTGAACTAATTTTCTTTTATGATGAATCATATGATTATGGTGAACAGATAGAAAAAGTGCTGAAATCAATAAAAACAGAAAACACAGAGGACTAAAAAAAGATGTGCAATATTGCTGCACACAAATTATGTAAAACCATATAGATAAAAGGATGATGGACCGGATAATAGAATATCTGAAAAATAGTGCTAATGTGCTTATTGCCTCACACATAAATCAGGATGGGGATGCAATAGGGTCTTTGCTTTCTGTTGGACTTGCTCTTGATTTTATTAATAAGAAAACATTCTTATTTAATGAAAGTCCAATTCCTGAAGTTTACCGCTTTCTTCCGGGCATTGAACTCATACAACATGAAATTGACGACTTAAGTGCTTTCGATACAGCTGTTATTCTGGATTGTGGGAATTTAGACAGGATAGGAAAATTTGCCAGGGCAGTGTCACAGATCCCGGTTATTATTAACATAGATCACCATATGACAAATACTGGTTACGGAACCTGCCTGCTTCTTGACATATCGGCCTGTTCTACAGCTGAAATTGTTTACAGCATAATAAAAAAAATGGGCGTACCTATAGGCAAAGAAATAGCTACTTCAATTTATACAGCCATCCTCACTGATACCGGGTCCTTTAGAGCTTCAAATACAAATAAATCAGCATTTGCAATTTGTAAAGAAATGATAGAGTGCGGAGCAGATCCCTATGAAATCGCTCAGAATGTATATGGCAAATATTCCATGGGGCGTATTCGCCTTTTGAATCTTGCTCTTGAATCCATTATAATATCCAAGAATGCTAAACTTTCGTTGATGATAATAACAAGGGATATGATTAATGAAACCGGAACTCAATCCGATGATGTTGATGGCCTTATAAGCTATGCTAAACGCATTAAAGGTGTAAAAGTAGCAGTTCTCATTCAGGAAGAAAAAAACAACCCTGATAAAATAAACTGTTTAAAGAATTTTCATGTCAGTTTACGTTCAGATGGAACAGTTGATGTGACTGATATAGCCTTATCCTTTGGTGGGGGCGGACATCACAGCGCTGCCGGATTTAATATTGAAACCAGTTTGGATGAATTAAGAACAATTGTTATGGGGTTTTCTGAAAGCTTATAATCTATAGGTGTTGTTTTTACCACGAACGGTTCAATGGATTTTAATGATAGAAAAACATTAACACTTTTAATTTATTAAGTTTTTTAAGGGCGTATAAAAATTAAGAACGGATTATTAATTATTGATAAACCTGCTGATATGAGTTCGGCAAGGGTGGTTTCTATTGTAAAAAAACTAACCGGAGCAAAAAAGGTTGGGCATACCGGCACACTCGATCCCTTTGCTACTGGAGTTTTGCTATGCTGCATAAATGAAGCAACAAAAATATCAAGATTTTTTCTTGCCGGAAATAAAAAATATATTGCCAAACTTTGCTTAGGGATTCAAACAGACACACAGGATTTTACAGGAAAAGTCATTTCGGCAAGCAGCGAATTGAATTTTTCGGATGAAGATATAATTTCGGCCTTTAAAAAATTTGAAGGAAGAATCAGCCAGGTTCCTCCGGTTTACTCAGCCTTAAAACATAAGGGAATCCCTCTTTATAAGTATGCAAGAGAAGGCAAGGCAGTTACAAAACCGGCCAGGGAAATTAAAATACATTACATAAACATCCTTAATATAAATCTTCCGGAAATTACTTTCGAGGTATACTGTTCATCAGGTACATACATAAGATCATTATGTGCAGATATCGGAGAGATTTTGGGATGCGGGGGACATCTTAGCCAGTTAAGCAGAACTGAAAGTTGCGGGTTAAATATTAAACAGTCCTTAACTATTAATGACCTTGAAAATATTATATCAGCCGGTAATATTTCAAAACATTTGATAAGCATGTCCGATGCACTGGCCCATATGCCCGGTTATATAGCTGATGAAACATTGATTGCAAAGATATCCCACGGAAAATTAATAACTGAAAGTGATATTCGTTTTGTGAAAACAAACACATCTGAAGGTTTCATTAAAATTATAAATAGAAATAAAGAGCTTTTGGCAGTTCTGAATAAGGTCGAAAATAAGTTTAGCTATTGTTGCGTTATAAACAACTGATTTTTTCCCTGAGCAATAAACAGCAGATGACAGATAAAAAATAACAAGCTTTTTGGTGAATAAATTATGTTGTTTGTTTGCACCTATAATTGTATATAAAGTTCAAAAGTGTTGTTTGTGTCAATCAGAATCGACAATACGGTTTGTAAAATAATGGTTAAAAGTCTGTAATTAAATAGTTATTAAGATGGAAAACAGGAGGCAGAGAGAAATTGGTTTTAAAAACGGAAGATAAAAAAGAATTGATCGAAAAATATAAGTTACATGAAAGCGATACAGGCTCTCCGGAGGTTCAGGTGGGACTATTAACCCATAGGATAACTTATCTGACTGAGCATTTAAAGGTTCATGACAAGGATCATCATTCAAGAAGAGGCTTGCTTATGCTTGTAGGAAAAAGGCGAAGACTTTTGAATTATGTCAAGAATAAAGATGTACAACGGTATAGAACAATTATTGAGTCTCTTGGTTTGAGAAGATAATCTTTTTGATCAGATCAAAAAGCAGATTATTACAAGCTGAGAAAAAATATGCCTGCCGTTAATTATCTGGAGCTTAGCATCGTTCAGTTCTCTTAAGTATCCGGAAAGAGATTATGGGTATAAAAAGTAAATAGGGGTTTATATGACCATACGTCTGCCGGGTCTTCATTCCATTTTGGTGCAAAAGAGATATAGGCAATATTAGCTTATTATTACAGCAATTTAAATGTATGCCCCATGAACGGATTGCAGTATAATCTGAGATATGTTCTTTATATGTGGTTATTAACTCTGCAATACACACAAAATTCATTTGAGCAATCGGAACGTTAACTATGACAAATGCTAATTATTATTTAGGAGATTTTTATGATAAACACGTATAGAGTCGATTTAGGGGGAAAAACTCTTACCATACAGGCAGGCAAACTGGCTAAGCAGGCATCCGGTTCAGTAACAGTGCAATACGGTGATACTGTTGTGCTTGTTACCGCAGTTTCTTCATATGAAGAACGGCCCGGCGATTTTTTACCGCTTTCTGTTGAATATCAGGAAAAGATATATGCCGCAGGGCGTATACCCGGAAATTATTTCAGGCGTGAAATAGGAAGACCCTCAGAAAAGGAAACATTGACTTCACGCCTTATAGACAGGCCTATCAGACCATTGTTTCCCAAAGGTTACAGTTGTGAAATCCAGGTAATTGCAACGGTTCTTTCTATGGATCATGAAAATGATCCTGATATACTGGCTATGATAGGTGCATCAGCAGCTCTTGAAATTTCCGATATACCTTTTGCCGGACCGGTTGCCAGTGTAAGGGTTATCAGAAAGGAAGGTCAATTAATTGTAAATCCTACCATACAAGAATGCGAGGGCAGTGATATAAATATAATCATTGCAGGCTCAAAAACCGGTGTAGTTATGGTTGAAGGCGGAAGTAATATGGTCAGTGAAAAAGACATGCTTGAAGCCATATTTTATGGACATGAAGCTATGCAGCCGATCATAGATATTCAGCATAATCTGAGAGAAACCAACGGAGTTCCAAAAAGAAACTACACTGAGAAGGAAAAAGACCAGGCTTTTGTGGAAAAAATTGAAGCTATTGCTGCCACCCGTTTGCGCGAAAATCTTATTATACCCGGAAAAATCGAAAGGCATTCTGCATTGCGAGCTCTAAAGAGCGAATTATTTGAGCAGCTGGGCCCTGATTATACCGACCGTAAGCCTGAGTTTTATGAGATATTTTACGATCTTCAGAAAAAAATAAGCAGAGACCTTATAATTAAAGAGGGGCGCCGCATAGACGGAAGAAAATTTGATGAAATAAGACCTATTACATGCGAAGTAGGTTTGCTTCCAAGACCACACGGCAGCGCTCTTTTTACACGGGGCGAAACACAGGTGCTGGCAGTACTTACACTTGGCTCGGGGCCTGACGAACAAAGAGTTGAAACACTAAGCGGTGAAGAATTAAGGCCGTTTATGCTTCACTACAATTTTCCGCCATATTCTGTTGGCGAGACAAAACGCCTTGGAGGACCGAGCAGAAGAGATATCGGCCATGGCGGCCTTTCAACCCGTGCCATAGAAAGAATTCTTCCGCCTAAAGAGGAATTTGATTATACGATACGCCTTGTTTCCGAAGTTCTTGAATCGAACGGTTCGTCATCTATGGGAACAGTCTGTTCCGGGGCTATGGCTCTTATGGATGGCGGAGTTCCAATCAAGTCACCGGTTTCAGGTATCGCAATGGGTCTTGTAAAAGAAGGAGATCAAGTTGTAATTCTTTCCGATATACTTGGAGACGAGGATCATTCCGGAGATATGGATTTTAAGGTCACAGGAACCCGGGATGGAATAACTGCTCTTCAGATGGATATAAAGATTCACGAGCTGCCCAGAACCATACTGGAAAACGCCCTGGAACAGGCGCGTACAGGAAGAATTTTTATCCTTGAAAAGATGCTGGAAGCTATTAGCCAGCCCCGTGAAAAAATATCACCACACGCTCCGGCCATAATCACCATAAAGGTTCATCCCGACAAGATCAGGGAAATTATTGGCCCTGGCGGAAAAACAATCAGATATATACAGAGCGAAACAAATACCCGCGTTGAAATTGACGATTACGGCCTTGTAAAAATTGCAGCTACATCTAAAGAAGATGGAGCCGCCGCTCTTAATCTGATAAACAACATCACTATGGAACCTGAGGTCGGTGCTGTATATGACGGAACCGTTGTGAAGATTATGGATTTTGGTGCTTTTGTACAGATAATGCCCGGCACTGACGGCCTTGTTCATATATCGCAGCTTTCAACCAGAAGAGTAACCAAGGTTTCGGATGTAGTAAAAGAAGGAGATATAATAAAAGTAAAGGTTCTTGAGATATCCAAAGACGGCAAGATCCGGCTCAGTCATAAGGCCGTTCTGGAAGATGAAAATGTCCCAGCCTGAGAATAAAACTATACTTCCAAACAGAATCGGAATAATTACTAAAAATATGCCCCATGCATGCTCCGTATCAATGGGTATATGGGTAAAGGCAGGAACCCGCGATGAGTCGCAGGAAGAAAACGGCATTTCACACTTTGTCGAACATATGCTGTTTAAGGGCACAAGCAAAAGATCGGCATTTCAGATAGCCAAGGAATTTGATGCCATGGGTGGAAATTCAAATGCCTTTACCTCCATGGAGACAACCTGTTATCATACAAAAGTAATAACATCCCATGTTAAAACTGCTACTGACCTTCTTTTTGATATTTTTTTAAATTCCCTTTTTGATACAAAAGAAATTGAGAAAGAGCGTCCTGTCATTATTCAGGAAATCGGAATGGTTGAAGACAGTCCTGAAGATTATATACATCTTCTTTCCGGCCAATGTTTTTTCAAAAACAACCCTCTCGGATTTTCCGTGCTTGGAACACGCTCAAATGTCACTAATTTTAAACCCGAAAAAGTAAAGGAGTTTTTCGAGCTCCTTTACCAGCCTTCCCGTATTGTGATTTCCGTTGCCGGCAATATTGAACATAATAATATCTTGGATCTTGTAGGCCCGATTATTGAATCTTATAAAAACAATACTTTTTCCCCTGAGCGGATAACTCCGGATGTGCAAGGTGGTGTTAATATCTTTGAGAAAGATCTCGAACAGGTTCATATATGCGCTTTGTTTAAGGGCTTGCCGATTTCAGATGAACGAAGGTATGCCTTTTCGCTTATAAATACAATACTCGGCGGGAATATGAGTTCAAGGCTTTTTCAGGAAATACGTGAAAAGAGAGGGCTTGCCTATTCTGTATATTCTTTTATCTCTTCTTATTCGGATACAGGCATGTTTGGCGCCTTTGCAGCGGTTGATCCTGAGAATGCCTTTGATGCAGCGGATTTGATTATAAAAGAAATAAAAAAAATAATAAAACATGCTATAGATGATCAGGAGCTTAAAGATGCTGTTGAGTATACGAAAGGCTGTTTGCTTCTTGCTTCCGAAAGTACTGATAATCAAATGTTCAGGCAGGCACAAAATGAAATAAATTTCAAACGGCATATTCCGCTTCATGAAATAACCGGCAAAATTGAATCGGTGACAAAAGATGAAGTATATGATTTGGCCTGTTTACTTTTTGGTTCCGGCAATCTTTCACTAACCGTTCTTGGGCCGGTTCCGGATAAAAGTAAGTTTATGGATGTTTTAAACTCTTAATAATGGAAAATACTCCTGCCATCCGTTTTTTACGGTTAAACCCGGATAAAAATTCCGACATTCCTCTGCCGCGCTACATGACACCCTATAGTGCCGGTATGGATGTATGCGCCTGCCTTGAAGAAAGTCTTGTTATTAAACCGGGAGATATTGCTTTGATACCGACCGGCTTTGCCGTTTCGATACCTGAAGGATTTGAAATCGAAATACGCCCGAGAAGCGGACTTGCCGTTAAACATGGAATAGGCATAATAAATTCTCCCGGCACCATAGATTCAGACTACCGTGGCGAGATTATGATAGCAATAATTAACCACGGCAAAAAAGATTATACTTTCGTGCGGGGTGACAGGATTGCCCAGATGCTTGTAAAACGGGTTTATCAGGCCAGAATAGAGATTGCCGGCAGCCTTGATGATACAAAGCGCGGCAAGGGGGGCTTTGGCCATACCGGGGTATAATGTGAATAAAAACACATCTTCTGAAAAATCCGGCAAACCATCCGATATTAAACTTTGCATGCTTGCAAGCGGCAGTAAAGGCAATTCAATTTATATTTCAGATGGTCAAACTTCAGTTCTTATTGATGCCGGATTATCCGGGGTTGAAATCGAACGGAGAATGAAAGCAAACAACCTTGTTCCGAATAACCTTGATGCAATTATTGTAAGCCATGAACATTCCGATCACATAAGCGGTGTCGGAGTACTTTCCCGCCGTTTTGCCATTCCTGTCTATATAAGCAGTAAAACCCAAAAAGCTGCATCTTCCTTTCTTGGCAGAATTGATGAATTTAAAATTTTTGAATGCGGAACAGGCTTTAATATAAATGGTATCAATTTTCATCCTTTTTCCTTATCCCATGATGCAAGAGACACGGCAGGTTTTACGGTAACGAAAAACAAAACAAAAATAGGAATTGCAACAGATCTCGGAATTGTGACCACAATGGTAAAAGAGCATCTGAAAATGTGCTCCATATTAATTCTGGAGGCAAATCACGACCCTTACATGCTCGCTAACGGCCCCTACCCCTGGCCGTTGAAACAGCGGATAAAAAGCCGCTCAGGCCATTTGTCCAATCAAGATTCAAAAGTACTTTTACAGGAAATTGTTCATGACAATCTTGAACATGTAATTCTGTCCCATCTCAGCGAAACAAACAATACGCCTGAAAAAGCGCTAAACGCTGTGGGCTGCGCCCTATCATGCTGCAAAGCCAGAATCGATGTCGCCCGCCAGGACAAATGCGGCGCTATTATTCATTCCTCTTGATGCAAATATAATTATTATTGAAATTTATTCATGATGTGATGTATATTCAATCGCAATATGAATGATTTCCTACAAGCTGCCACATGAAATTGAATTTTCCCCTGTTACTGTCCTAACCGGGGCAAGACAGACCGGTAAAAGTACGCTGATTGATGCCAATCTCAAAGGCAGGCTGTTTGAAACATGGGTATTTCATAATTTGTCTGCTATAGCTTCTGTTTTAGGCGGTGAGCTTTTTTATCTTAGAAAGCAAGGTGGTTTGGAAAGAGAAATCGATTTCATTTTCGGGATCAATGGGAAATTATATCCCATAGAAGTGAAAGCATCTGAAAAAGTTACACTGAGAGACGCTGAAAATATGGAAGCACTGAAAGATACTCTCCCGCACTGGGAAATGGGCATGGTTATCTACAAACAAATACTGCCGGATTCTTTGAAAAATGTTTATTACTAAAGGAAAGAAAGCAATGCATGCTTAAAGGGCTTGTCCGCAGAATGTTTTTGTTTGGTAACTCATCTTAAAAAAAAGTAAATTATTGGGGCTGGCTATTAAGAAATCGTTGTTGTGGCATCTTTCATGATGGCCGTTTTCATCCCTGCGCTGTCTTAACGACGCGCAGGTTCCAATTATGACCTTTATTCCGCTAAAATATCGCCTGTTCCAATGAGGTCCAGTAACTTATTACTCCGGCAATTCAACATGTCTATTAAGTCCGCACAAAACCCGTATTTACTACAAATGCGTAGCTGGAATGGTTGTATTTAGTTGCCAGTGTAATACTATCATCATCACCCCTAAAGATAATTTTATCTAAATCAAAGAGTTGCATCTGATCCATATTGTGATTTTAGAAACTCGTGCAGCCTGCGGATGTTGTCAAACTATTCAGCATTGTCGTAATATGAGTTCATTTATATTCCCTGAACCCTTCTATCAAGTTCCGGAATAAAGTGGGCTTGAATTTTTCAAAGCTCACTTCGTCCACGTAAACAAAGTCGTATTTCACTTCTGTCTGCACCCGATTGATATCTTCGCACCATTGCCGCAGTCGTTCCATCTTAAGCGGCACATCAATATCTTCCTGCCCCTTTGTTTCGACAATGACAACTCGGCTATCCGATAGTTTAACAATAAAATCCGGGTAATAGTTGGAAATATCACCGTCTGCTTTTACATAATCGAGTTTGAAATGGACAGCCATGTAGTTTTTTGCAAAAGAAACCACGTCATCGCAATTTTCCAAAAAGTCGGCGAATTTAAGCTCCAGCCGGCTGTCACCAATGATACGGTTGAAGACGCTTTTTTTAGGGACAAGATAACCTTGATCTTTTGCCACAAAAGGCCGGGTCTGGCGCAACTTGATGGTATCCCGTATTTCGGCATCGCCTTTGTCCCGCACTGTCAGTGCATTGATGGCCTTTTTAAAGGTTTCAATCAGTGTCTTGCTCGCAGCCAGTTCTGACAGGTTGCGTAATGTGTTGAGGTCTTCCAGATCCACCGGACTTTCAAACAACTCCTCTTGCACAAATGCCTTGATTTTGCCATATAGCTTGTCATAGCCGCTTACCAGGTGCAGATCCTTTATTATGCTTTGTGCAAAATAGCCGATCACACTGCGGTAGTCGGCAATGCCGGCGGTATCTAAAATCGTGGTATGCGTAATCTCTCCGTTGGTGATATCCTTAAATACAATCTCCCGCTGTTCTTCCTCGCTGAACTGCCGATACAGCACCCGTTGATGCCCCATTGCGGCAATGTCCAGATCGCCCAGGCTTTTGTATTCCCTGTAAATGCGGGGCGACAGCACGGGGATTTCTATATCCAGAGCAGCTATATCTTTCTTCCCGTTTTCCTTGTCAACTTCGATTACAAGCGGAGTCTTTGGTCCCGTTCCTTCCCCCATAGCCTTGCGTTCCAGTATCACGCCTTCAGCCTGGATGGATTCCACAAATTCCATAAAGGCATTGGTGCCGATCACGCTGACGTGCTCTTCCACATCGCCGGGATACATCTTGCGTAAACCGCGCCCAAGCGTCTGTTCGGGAAGAATGTTGCTCTTTGCGCTGTAGGCGCGTAACCCGACGATGGTCGTAACATTGCGGACATCCCATCCTTCTTTAAGCATCATAACCGAAATGATAGCCTTATGCGGGCTCTCCATCTCATCTATCTCATTAGCCTGTTTGCGCAGTTTCTCCAGTTCCTCCTTACCCTTACCCGTGGCTGCTTCCGAAATCTCGCCGTTGTTTTTTGTGTGAATAACCAGCACAGCTTCTTTATCGGCAAATTCCGGATAAGTGGTCCGGAGATATTCGGCAACATCGTCACAGTTGCGGGTATCGTCAGTCATTATAAACAGGATTGCCTTCTTACCCATCTTCTCGTGTTCATCGTACGCCTTGCGCCATTCGATTACACCCAGATGGATATAGTCGGCGTATTTCTCGGTGAATCTTGCGCTTTGACGTTCGCTCAGTTTGGCACGGCTGGGTTCGTCGGGCAGGACCGGATGCTTGACGACGTTCTGCCAAATTGCTTCCACGAGCGGGTAATCAGCAATGGTCTGTACGAAAATTGCCCCGTTGTTGTGTTTGGGAGTAGCTGTTGTGTCCACCTGCATGGAAAGAGCCGCCCCTTTTTGCTTAAGGCGGTTGTGGATATCTTCAATGGATTTGAACCAGGCCATGCGCGGATCGTGAATATGGTGGGCTTCGTCATTCAACACCATCAGTTCGTCTATATCACGAACAATCATGCCAAGATCTACTTTAGAATCATTAGTTGCACCTGTTGGACGCTTGCCTAAAAAATAGTCCCGCATATCTTCATCATCCGGTGATGGCGGGATATCCTCTCCCGAATATACACGGTGGATATTGGTCAGAAAGATATTGCCGGTAGACCGGGTAATGCGAACCTCATCCTGCAAATGCAACGTCAGTTGAAAATCATCGCGCCAGTTGTGCCCGTCATAGCCGTTATCCGGCACTACCGGATCATCAAAGAAGATACGTAGCCCCTGGAAATCCCGGTAAATACGATCCAACACAATGATGTTTGGAGTGATAACCAGAAAGTTTCGTGCAAGTTCGGATTCAGGCTCGTAGAGCTTGTGATAAAAACTCCAGGCCAGCGCAAGGCTTAGTACCTTGGTCTTGCCGCTGCCAGTCGCCATCTTCACTACAAACCGCCGCCAGGTTTCATCAAACATGCTTCCGGAAACAAGTCCGCTCGCATCAAAGCGCATCAGGTCATGTTTGTCCTTAACACCCACCACATCATAAAGATATACTATAGTTTCCAATGCCTCGCGTTGGGCAAAGTAGTATCCAAACTCCACCATGGTTCCATCGGACTCCGGTAACAGGTGTGGCGTGTTGAACCACCAATTGAGCAGGCTCCGGCTGGTGTCAGCCGCACCAGCGTATCTTCCATCCCGGAACTTTTTCACCTTACGGCGCAGTTCTGCCACAAGTGGCGGCATCAACTTTTCCATACTACTTTCCCGCAACACCTCATCAGCGGGAAACCATCGGATACCAGGTTCGAGAATTGTGTGGGGGGATTTCGGAAAGTCTTTATGCAGTGCCATATTAGTTATTCGCCTTTTTTTTTGCGGGTGCTTCAGCCTTGCCGAGTTGCTTGCGCTGTTTGGTCTCGACCATTTTGCTGACGTCAGCAAAATGGTCTTCAATACGATGTCCACTGTTAAAACAAGACAGCTTGGCTTTTTCTATCACAGCCTCGAAATTGCGGTATTGGGTATAACCCAACACATCGGCCAGGTCGCGGCTTTCCCAATACTCATTGCCCACTTTATTGACCTTCCTGATCCGCTCGAAAGGCGAAGCATGACCACCAGTTGTCTTCACAATTTCCTTTGCCATTATTTCCTCCCCACGCTTACATCCACAATAGTCATAGTATCATTCCCGAAAATGTCCACCACTTTTACCGCGATTTTCCGCCGTCCCGGCGAGCATTCGTGAAAAACGCTTTTTAGTTCCAGCGAGCGGTCTTTTTTGGTGCGGAAAGACTGCCACTCATTTTCGAAAATATAATCTCCAGACCATCGTTCTTCCCATTCTTCTGTTTCCTCATTCTTCACCCGGATAATTTCGCGTTTGCTCTCGAAGTTAAAATCCACCGCCCAGTAATCAATCCAGTCAGTCCAGTCTTTGGTCAGCACATCCCGCTTGAATTCACCTTTTGCATCCTTGCTGATTTTAACGATTTGGCCCTTTTCCACTACTATCTTACTGCCTGCTTTCTTGTTTGCCGACAGTGCAGCTTCAGCATTGGATATAGAATCCTGGGAATAGAAAACAGAAAAGTCAGTCAACTCCACCGCCACGTTGTTCTTCTTGATATGCGGTTTTACCTCAATGGCTGCAACATCGTGGAAGACTACCTGATTCTTTTCTACTGCCCGTTTGTCGAAAACCTCGGACGGAATATACTTGGGAGCGATATCGATTCCCTTGTTTCTTGCCTCATCCAAAATATTTGGGAACAATCCCATCTCGAATTCAAAGCCCAGAATATCCACCCTCGTGATATGCTTTTTGCGGCATTCCAGGATTATCTCTTCCACAAACAGGCGTGTCACCGGCAGGTTGACCGGCCCAACGGCCACCAGCCGCCCGGCTTTCTTGCCGTGAAATGCAGTAAAACCTGAGGTCTTTTCCGCCCGGTAAGCCTTTAAAATAAGTTCAATAAAGGCGGCTTCTTTTTCTTCCAGTTGCTTATGCTGTTCCGCCTCACGCAGATTGGGATTGATGCCGATATAATGCTGGCGCTCATATTTGCCCAGGTTTAGGATTTCAAAGGCACGGTAGTTCTTACCCTCGGCCTTGAGCTGCCGCTGGACACCGATCAATCGCTTGCGGGTGGTGTGGATGGCAAACTTGCCCAGATCGGTTGCGATCCACTTGCGGCCAAGTTTTTCTGCAACTGCCGCGGTAGTGCCGGAACCGCAGAAGAAATCGGCAACGAGGTCGCCTTCGTTGGACGAGGCTTTGATGATAATCTCAACCAAAGATTCGGGTTTTTGAGTTGCATAGCCCGTTCGCTCGACTGCCATCGAATTAACTTCAGGAATATGCACAAGCATATCGCCAAGTGACTCGCCCTTTTCCTCATCCAAAAAACGTTTAAGCCGTTTTTTGCCTGAACTTGTGATGTAAATTTTCCCTTGTTTTTCAAAATCACTTATTGATTTCTCTGAATAATCTCCGAGATCACAATCTCTAAAAAGACGACCATCTGTATCAGATCGAAATTTAGTTTCAATAAATTTCGGGTCATAATCTTTGTAAGCACCATTCCAAGTCCATTTGTCTGACTTGGAGTAAAACAATATGCCGTCAGAGTTTCGGGCATATTGGTTACTGGTTGCTTTCGCACCACGGACTGGTTGTCGTTTCCATCGAATTTCGTTCCTGTAGCAGCTTGTGCCAAATATATCGTCCAACACTAAGCGGATATAGCTATTCACTCTCCAATCACAATGTACATAAATACTCCCATCTTCCGCCAGCAAATCCCGCATCAGCACCAGCCGTTCATAGATCATGGCGATGAAGGAATCAGCCCCTTTGCCCCATGTATCGCGGTAGGCAATTTCTTCGAGGATATTGGGTTTTTTGGTGAAGGTTTCAACCCCCCTTTGTCCCCCCTTCTCAGGGGAGAAAGAAGAAGGAATTTCGATGTCCATGCTAAAATCTGCGCCAACATCAAAAGGTGGATCAATGTAGATAAGCTTTAGGCCGCCCTGCTTTTCAATTTCCTCGCGAAGCGGCCCGTTCTTCAGTGATGATAGAATAAGCTTGTTGTCGCCCCAGATAAGTTTATTCGTCCAGCCTTTCATCTGACGGCCGCGGGTGTCAAATAATTCATATTGCAGACTGGTATCTTCCGGTTTGTCTGCGCGCGGCTCATCCACCTGCTCAATAACCTGAAACGGCAAGACGATATTGCAGACCTCGCTTGTCTTGCCGTTCCAAACCAGTTCCACCTCCCGCTTGTCTTCAAACAGCAAAAAGCGGTACTTTTCCGGCAAGGACTTGTCCGCCTCGATAAAACGGATGATCTCCTGTTGTTCCTGTTCAGTCAGTCGTGGCATAATTATCCTTTACTTCCTGGGGTATAGTATTTAATGCCCGTATTGAAAAAGCATATTCTTTGAATAACTTGTTCTTTACAGTGTTTTTTATATGAAATCAAATAAGTTCTATGGAAAGTGGGAGATAGCTCACTTAGGAAAAGGTGCAAGGAACAAGAGAAATCATAAGTTGTAACAGAATGGATGACGTATTAACGTATTATATTTATATAATATTAGGCAGTACCTTATTCTGTTTTTATTTTATGGAAGTCATATACAGAAGTGTGTTTCTAACGGTTTTACCGGTTTTTTTGGCATAGCCATCCCCCATACCCACCACAAAAAAAGGAGAATTTTACATGACGAAAGCAGAATTAGTTGATGCAATAGCTGCCGATGCAAAAATCACAAAAACTGCTGCTGTTGCAGCGCTGGATTCATTTA